>JAHDSB010000062.1 GCA_018433015.1 Clostridia bacterium
GATAGAAAGGTGTGTCTTATGACAAGGTATTTCCTTTTTCTAAAATAAAAAGATTGTTATCTTGAGTGATGAAAAATTACATTAAATCAGCTATGTATGGGATATGAAAGTAAGTGCCAACGTTTACTTGACTGTAACAGTTTTATGAGATTAATGGAAATAAATTCAATTAGTGATATAATCATAACAGAACAGAATTAATAATAAAGGGAATGAACGGTTTCTAAATTCCGTTAATATTTTAAAATAATACAATGGAGGAGGAATATAATGGACGAGCATAATGAATTAGATATTTTAAAAAGTCTTGTATTACATTCAAGAGAAGGTCAAAGTATTGAATTAAAAAACACAAATATTTCAATCATATACTTTGGAAATCCAATATTTTTTATTTTGCCAAGTAGTGATTCTGATCGAGGTATATTAATAGAGATAGAACATGAAGTACTTTCTAATTACATTGGGTATGATAAATTTCAGGCACTTTTGCAGAACCTAAACAAAAAAATGAATTCGATAATTGTATTTGAAACAACATTTTTGAGACAAATCACTATAAGTGGTAATGTTGCTGAAGTTATCGACCCATTAACTAAAGAGAATAATGTTAAACTAATAAAAGCAAAGAAAATAACTAAATGCGCAGAAAATGATTGGAAAAGAGGGCACATATTATTTCAAGGGGAAGACAAGTCATATTTGCAAGTCAATGAAGGCTTAAGAGGTAGGATTGCCAGAGGGCTTAGACGCTATGTACATACTAATATTTTTTCTTATCTTACTCAAGAAATAAATACTCAATTTATTGAAGAAAAGGAAAAAGTATTTGGAATCTTTGAATGTGAAAAATGTAAAGAAATAGAAATATATCATGCTTTTGAAGTAGCTAATAGATTGTGTGATAGTAGATACTGTAGAAATTGTTCGCAAAGCAAATATAAAAGTCTTATAGAAGTACCATTTTCGGATACGTTCTTAGTGGATATTTTTTCGGAGTTCAATACTTTTTTTGAAAAGTATATGCATCAGGGTATAACGCCACCGGATTGGATGATTCACAAACTTTTGAAATATTCCAAATTGGATCATCAATTAGAGATAGGTGTAGTATATGATTATTTAAGAAATATGTACAAAGAGAAATTTCAAAAGTCAAAATATGATATAATGATTAAATTAGAGGGAGTTATAAAAAAAGCTGAAAACAACAAGGTAAGATTCGAAGAATTTCTTAAGTATGATGAAAAATTTTCAACATTACAAAGTTTTCAAACAACCACAGATATTTCATTAGTGTATAATAACATTTATAGTAAGTTAAGGTTTAAAATTCAAGAATTTTATTATCCGAATCCAATTACAACAGTTGAGTCTGACGAATTTATAGACATAAGTGAAGTTGAGGACATGGATTTTAATTCAATAATCAATTTATATAAAGATACATTTGATTTAATTGGAGATCACTGGTTTCTTGCAAACTTAGCAAAAGTAGTTAAGAATTCCCCTATCATCGAAGATTGTATTACAGCTGATTTGTATGGATCAAATTTGCTAAATAAGACTTTAAGATTAACAAGAAATACTGATTTACATGACATCATAGAAGATACTTATAATGTACAAATTAGAAATGCAATTGCACATCCAGGAAGAGTTATAGACAAAGTGAATAATGAAATCAAAATATATGATAAAGGGATTTTAATAGAAACATTTAAGATAAATGAGTTTTTAAAAAATGTTGAGAAACTAATTGATTTTCATATTGAATTAACCTATGCGAAATATAGGTTGGCCATGAAGAAAGACGCAGCTTTTTTAATGACAGGTGGAATTTTATCATTTCAACCTGAATTTTATACTAAGCCAAATGAAAATGAAAAACCACACTTAGTAATTAATCAATTAGAACAATTCAAATTTTATGGAAACAATAATTTGGATTTTTGGTCGAAAAACATTAATATAGAAACAATTGAAGAAAAAGTTGGAATACGATTTTCTATTAAAAGAAATAAGTCTAATTACTTTGAAACTCCTGAAGTGAGAGAAACAGTATGGGGTGCAAGTGACCATATTAAGGAGTGGGTAGAGCTAGCAGTGAAAGAAAAAGAAATTGTTGTAACTCACAGATATTGCTATATTCCTATAGATATTAATTCGGGTGAAAGAGATTTGCAATGGATACCCTTAGAAATACCAATTTATCCACTAGAAGATGAACAAGAGGTATTTATAAAATCTATGACCGAATGCGGAAAAATAGAAATTTCCGGAGACTTAGAGAAACAATTTACAAAATTCATTTCATAGGATATTTGATATTTTAATATATAAAAACAAAGTAGCTTCGTTGCCATGATTACTAACTTAAACAAAGATTATCCATATTATTATAATCAAATAAAACGGATGAATAAGGGAATGTAGGTTTTAGCTTATGTTCTCTTTTCATATAAACGAAGTAAAAAGCCGTTTGCTTTATTGAGCGATAAAGCAAACGGCTTTTTTGCGTGAAAGGAGGAAATTAAAAGTGTCAAAAGTAATCGCCCTGGCAAATCAGAAAGGCGGCACGGGTAAAACTACGACAACTGTCAATTTGGGTATCGGACTTGCGGCACAGGGTAAAAAGGTATTGCTGGTGGACGCAGACGCACAGGGTAACCTGACGGACTCATTGGGCTTCCGTGAGCCGGATAATCTTCCCGTTTCGCTGGCTACAATCCTGACCAAAACCATGATGGAGGAGCCATATGAGCCTGATGAGGGAATACTTCACCATGCAGAAGGTATTGACCTTATGCCGGGGAACATTGAATTGTCAGCTATAGAGGTATCCCTCGTCAACACCATGAGCAGGGAAACGGTATTGTGCAGCTACATTAACACTGTTAAATCCAGCTATGACTATGTGTTGATAGATTGTATGCCATCTCTGGGCATGATGACTATCAACGCCCTTGCGTCTGCCGATAGTGTAATTATTCCCGTTCAGGCTCATTATCTGCCCGCTAAAGGAATGACACAGCTTTTGCAGACCATCACTAAGGTAAGGCGACAAATCAATCCCAAGTTGGCCATTGATGGCGTTTTGCTCACAATGATGGATAACCGTACTAACTTTGCAAAAGACATTTCCTTTGTACTGCGACGGGACTATGGCGACAAGCTACGGGTGTTTCAAACGGAAATCCCTCTGTCCATCCGGGCGGCAGAAACAAGCGCACAAGGCAAAAGTATCTATGCTTATGACCCTCACGGGATAGTTTCAAAAGCTTACAAATCCTTTACGAAGGAGGTGCAGGACATTGGCGAAAAGCAGCGTAAGAGACAGCATCAAGCTGACCTCAGTAGATGATCTGTTTTCCACTGAGGAAAGCCGTGTTGAACAGCAGCGTGAAAAGGTGCTGGATATTCCCTTATCGGAAATCAGTGATTTTCCTAATCATCCGTTTAAGGTGAAAGCTGATGAAGCAATGCTTGAAATGGCGGACAGCGTAAAGCAATACGGTGTTTTAGTTCCAGGACTTGTGCGACCTAAAGCTGGCGGCGGCTATGAAATGGTTGCCGGGCACCGACGTAAAAAGGCAAGTGAGCTTGCGGGCAAAGAAAATATGCCTTGCATTGTTCGCGAACTTGACGACGACCAAGCTACTATTATTATGGTTGACAGCAATTTGCAAAGGGAAAGCATTTTACCCAGTGAAAAAGCCTTTGCATATAAGATGAAGCTGGAAGCTATGAAGCGGCAGGCAGGAAGACCAAGTAAAGAAAATTCTACCCAAGTTGGGCAGGATTTAAGGGGAAAGTATTCTGTTGAGATTTTAGGTGAGCAAGTTGGTGAAAGTAGAAATCAAATTCAGCGTTACATCCGCTTAACTGAACTTATACCACCCATTCTTGAAATGGTTGACGAAAAACGAATTGCCTTTAATCCTGCTGTGGAGATTTCCTACTTAGCCGAAAATGAACAGCAAGACCTATACAACACCATGCAGTCGGAGGATTGCACTCCATCTTTGGCACAGGCACAGCGCATGAAGAAGCTCAGTCAGGACGGCAGGCTGAACATAGATGTCATTTTCTCCATTCTTACAGAGGAAAAGCCAAATCAAAAGGAAAAATTCAATATCCAGAGGGAACGCATTGACCGATTTTTCCCTAAGAACTTTTCGGAAAAGCAGAAGGAGGACTTGATTGTTCAGCTGCTTGAAAACTGGTTCAAAAAGCGGCAGCGGGAACAGGAACGATGAACCGGCGGTGCAAGATAATCATTTCACTCTCAAATGAACGAGGGTGTTTTTTTTATGCCCTTTTTGAAAGGAGGTGCGCCTATGCACTTTACAGAAGGGAGGTTGCGCGAATATGAGCGCATGATGCAGGAAAAACCGGTACATGACCGCAGACCCATTAAAACCATGAAGGAGAGGGATTGTAAGAACTGTCTGCACTTTGATAAGCGTTTCCACAAATGCAAAATGGAAAAGTGCGCCATATATGATGATTAAAAGACAGATAAACATTTTACACCAAGGGGGTAGTATGACTATTTATGGAAAGCAGAGACTACGCTGTTTCCCGTCGTTCCCCTCCCCACACCCCTCCCCTTTAAATTTACCAGCCGAAAAAGAAATATTTTAGCCTTCGGCTGGTAATATACCAAAGTTTACATAGAAAGGAGCCTGTTATGAAAGATACAAGAAAGAAAAAGCTCAAGGTTTTCCGTACACTGATCCGACTCATCAGAACCGATGACAAGGAGATACAGGGCCAAAGAAATGGGCAGGCTGCCGGGAAGAAAACTGAAAATCAGTAAAGGCAGCCATCTTTTTTCGGTTGGTAAAATCGGCCTTTATTCTAAAAACATGAAAGGAGGAACATAACAACTTGAAGCTACTGAAAAACCGGATATTTCTAAGTGTCCTATGCCTTTTGATTGCGGCAGTCGTTTCTTTTGTGCTTCTACCGCGTTTTTACGAGAACAAAAGTACAACGGTCATGGTGCTGCGGGCATCGGAGGACATCCCGGCGGGAACAGAGATACAGGATAAACATATTGCTTCTGTGGAGGTAGGAAGCTTTGGAATGCCTGAGGGGGTTATCAAAGATAAGACCATGATTGTGGGAAAAGTTGCACAGACCGCTATCTCCAAAGGGGACTATTTCTTTCCACAAAAGTTAGGTGAAACTATTGCCAGCGAATTGCTTGACCGGATTGTAAAAAATAATCAACGCCTTGTTACCGTGAGTGTACCGAGTATTGCCGCAGGGCTTTCCTCCCACCTGAAAAGCGGTGATATGGTAACGGTAGCTGTGTTTATGGAGAAAGCAACAGGCGGTCAGGAAGCTTCTCCACAGGTTATTATTTATCCGGAACTGAAAGGGCTGGAGGTTTACAGCGTGGAGAATGCCCGAACACAGGATACCGCAGAGGTTCGGGAGCAGCAGTTAAACAGCCAGTCATCCACCGGTGACCCCGTTCCCAAGGCTATAACCTTAATTGCCACTGAAGCCCAGGCTGAAAAGCTCATTGAAGCTGAATATACCGGCAAGCTGCACCTTATTTTTGAGAAACGAGGTGTAAGCCATGAGCAGTAAAATCTATACTGTTTGGGGAGGCAGCAACAGCGGCAAAACCACCTTTGCAGCTAACCTGGCCTGCGCTCTTTCCAAGCGTGAAGTGCTGGTGGGACTTATTTCCTCCAATCTCACCTATGGGGATATGCAGGTTCTTTTCGGTCAAAGCGTCCCCACAGAAAAGGGTTTGTTTCAGGCTTTGAATGAGGATAATCCAAACATCGGAGAAAAATTCGTGGAGTATGAGGAAAGCAAAAATCTGTTTTTTCTGTCTGTTCCCACTTGCTATTCCGGCCTGCTTTGTGACACCGTGACTTTGCAAAGTGTGGAACGGATGATTAACTCTGCAGCTTTAGTATTTGACATACTCCTTGTGGATGGAGCTTCTGAAATCAATAACCCGGTATCAGGTGTGGGCTTGTGGCTGGCAGACGAGATTTTTACCCTGCACAGACCATCCATATCAGCACAAATGTGGTATCGGGGCGTTGCGGATTTTATGCGGGAGCTGCATATAGCCGAAAAGCAAATTCATGTATTGCAAGCTCCCACTGGTGAATTTGATAATAAGACCTATCAAAGCATGATGGAACTGTCTTTTGCCTATGAGCTGCCCTACGTCAAACGGGCAGGTGAACTGGAAAACGCCGGAACACCCCTGTATTTCTTCCATGATCGACCTTGCAGACGCTACGGCAAGGTGCTGGAGGAAATTGCAAAGAGAATGTGCGGAGGTGGGAAGCCATGAGCAACAGATTTTCAGTCAACGACCTTATTTACAGGGCTAACAAGAGGCGATCAGACAGCGGAGAAAATATAAAAGCCCAGGACTATGGAGAAATCCTTGACAAGTTGCAACGTATTATTGCAAAGAACCATTCGGCAGAACTGGCCCAGGTATTGTATTCCGAGGAAGCCGAGGGAAAGCTCAAGGACCTTATTATGCGCTACTTAAACAGTGAGCAGCTGGTAGCAAAAGATATCCGGAACATTTCCGAGCTTGTGGATGCGGTGTATTACGACATGGCGGGTATGGGGCTGCTATCTCCATATCTTCAGGACAGTGATGTAGAGGAAATCAACGTCAATGGATTTAGTGGTATCTGGGTACTGTACAAGGACAGAAAGGTGCGGCTTACAGAAACCTTTGGAAATCCGGAAGCCTGCGCCAACATCGTCCGGAAGATGAGCCGGTTCGGGAACGTTATCCTGGATGGTTCCAAACCTATCGGTGACAGTTATATTTCAAAAGGTGTTCGTATGTCGGGAGCCATTGAACCTTGCGTCGATTCAGATGCCGGAGCCATTGCTTCCATAAGAAAGCAAAAGCCATCGTATATTACACGTGAAAACCTCATCGGGTGGGATACAGCCACAGCAGAAGAACTTGATTTTCTCACCCTTTGCGTCAACAACGGTGTATCGGTAGCCATTGCCGGAGCCACCGGCAGCGGAAAAACTGCTGACATGGGATATATTCTAAGCTGTGTATCCGCAGATAAACGTATCGTAACCATTGAAGATACCCGCGAATTGACGTTGGCACAGTTTGATGAAAACGGCGTAATGACTAACGATGTCATTCATCTTTTGACCAAAGAGGAACCCAATCCCGTAACCATGCTGGATTTACTGAAGCTGTCATTAAGACTGCATCCTCAAATCCTTGTTCCTGCAGAAATGCGTGGCAAAGAAGCCCTCACAGTGCAGGAAGCAGGAAGAACGGGACACACCATCGTCAGTACCCTCCATGCAAACAGTGCGAGGACGGCCTATGAAAGAATACTGACTATGTGCCTGGAGGCTGGAACGTTCTTGTCAGAGGAAAGGCTTTTGAAAAACATAGTAGAAGCCTTCCCTATTATGCTGTTTAAGATGCAATTGCCAGATAAGTCAAGAAAGTACATGGAAGTCTTTGAAGCCACCGGAGTAAAGAATGGTGAAGTCATAGGCAGCACTCTTTTTAAATATGTGGTTGACCATTATGAGCGGGATAGCACCGGGAGGATTATAAAGGTTGTGGGAGGCCATAAGCGTTTGGGCTGCATTTCCACAGCACTTGCTGAAAAGCTGCTGGTTGGCGGTGTGCCGCAAAAGGAGATTCGCCGCTTTTCGGAAGGAGGAACTGCATGAATTCAATTTACCTATTCTTAGTTCTTGTTTTCCTGCTCATCAGCCTTGCACTATTTTTATTGTTAAAATTGGACCCATTGAAAGTGGAGCAGAACCCATTGAAAAAGCGCCGTTTGTACCTGACAGGGACGAAACTTAAAATCACCGAGAGAATTTCAATCCGGTTTCAAACTCTGTTTAGACAAACCCGATGCACAAGGAAAAAATTTCTTGTAATGGTGCTGGTATCGGCATTAGGCGGCTTTATGGCCGGGATACTGTTATTTGGAAGTGCGGAGCTGGCTTCAGTGATGGCGATATGCGTTATTCCCGCACCGTACTTTTATCTGACAGTGAAAAGCTCTGGAGCGGCCCGGGAGGAAATTGAAGGACTGGAAAACACCATGTCCATTATCACCAATGCCTATGCCGGAAATGACGACATCATTAAAGCAGTGGAGCTTTATGTGGAGGAAAAGAACCGGTATATTCCGGTTCACTTAAGGACGCCAACGCCTTTTGACGAGTTTATCTCAGAAATCAGGCTCATAAATCCCAATGTTGAACATGGACTATACCGCTTGGAAGCTAAAATCAAAAACCGGTATTTTGCCGAATGGGTGAAAACCCTTATCCTTTGTCACCATGACCGGAGACTGAAATTCGCTTTGTTTCCCATCATCAAAGCAATGAATGACGCGAAATCCATGCAGATTGAAAGTGATGGCATGATGGTCAGGGTATGGCGGGACTATCTTATGACGGCAGGACTGATGTTTTCCATCATCCCCATGATGCGTTTTTCCAACGCTGAATGGTTTTCCATTCTCACCAAAACCACTATCGGAAAGCTGCTGATCGTCCTGATGCTTGTAACCGCACTTGCCACCGCCTTTTATGTAATGAAAGCTACAAAACCATCAAACAGATAAGGAGGCTTTACGTTGTTTTATCAAATCATTGTGTTTGTCCTGCTGACTGCGGCAGGATTTTTAATTTGCAGACAACTGCTTAAAATTCCAAAGCTCAGTATGAAAAAGAATATCAAAAACCTGAAAACAGAAAAAGAGGAACCGGGCAAGTGGCTCTTAAACCGAGTTGTTATGCCCTTAGTAAAGCCCTTTGCACGGCTTATCAGGCTTGACCCGGCAAAGGAAGCTAAAATGGCATCCATGCTGCGGCGCGGAGGGCTGGAGATGACTCCAAAGGAGTATTATGCCAGGGCTATTCTGTGTGCTCTTTTTACTGTGCCGCCTGCCTTACTGATGTTTGCCATAGGCGCGGCTAACATCGCACCCATTGTCCTTATATTTTCCGTAGTGGTATATTTCCACTTCACAACCGACCTTAAAGACAAGATGAAGGAAAAAAAGAACCGAATTGAAATGGAGCTTCCCGGCTTTGTTCGTTCCATCCTATATAAGCTGGACGATATTAAGGGCGGCAGCAACAGGGTAATAGTACAGGTGGACTTAATTCAGATATTTGAGGATTATCTAAAGGTTGCAAGTGAAGTATTCCGTTATGATGTTTCAGTTCTGGTGATGGAAATGAAAGCAAAGGATATTGAAACCGCCCTGCGAAACTTCAATGAGCGCATTGGGCTTACAGATGTGTCATTTTTAGTGAACGCCCTTATCGGATTGTACCGAGGCGAGCATCAAGGAGAGGCGCTGGCCTATCTTGCAAGAGATATGGACATCAAGGCCAAGGAAGCTTTAAAGAAAAAGTTAAATAAGCTGCCCCGCAGGATTAAGATTGCGTCCATCCCTTTGGTGGCCGTAACCCTTGCCAGCCTGCTTTATGTCATAGGCTCCCATCTCATTAAATCAATGGGGGGCCTTTTTTAATGTGAAAACGGGGGAACCCTTTTCAAAATAAATTTTTAGGAGGTAAGACTCATGTACATCAGCAAAACCACAGCCCCAATTACAAAGGAAAGGAGGACACATTCCATGAAAAAGAGGATTACAAACGCTCTTTTGAATGCCAGAAATGTGCTGGCTAATCCATCCGGAGATCAGATGACTGGCTGGCTTATAGTTGTATTGGTTGTAGTAGTTGTTGGCGCAGTGTTCATGACACTGTATCAAGACTCCATCACAACTATTTGGAACAGCATTGTTACCAAAATCACCGGCCTTTTGAGCTAATCACAGTCAAAGGTTAGCAGCACGGGGGAAGTATGGCTTCCCCTTTCCTTTAAACCAAAATCTAAAATAAACGGAGGTATTTGTTATGATAGCTACATTAAAAAACAAAATGCAGAGCCTGGGCCTGGAAGCTAGAAGAGTTATGGCTAATCAGTCGGGAGATCAGATGACCGGATGGCTTATCGTGGTATTAATTGTCGTTGTGGTAGGCGCAGTGTTTATGACACTGTATCAGGACTCTATCACTACCATCTGGAATAGCATCGTTACGAAAATTACCGGTCTTTTGAGTTAAGAGAACTGAACCCCACAGGTAAAGACACATAGGGGAAGCATGGCTTCCCCTATTCCCTTAAAACCAAAAATAAAAAATAAACGGAGGTATTTGCTATGATAACTACTTTAAAAAATAAAATGAGAATGGCGGCTTTGAAAGCCAGAAACATACTGGCTAATCCATGCGGAGATCAGATGACCGGTTGGCTTATTGTGGTGCTGGTTGTTGTAGTTGTGGGTGCTGTATTTATGACACTGTATAAAGGTTCTATCACCACCATTTGGAACAGCATTGTTACCAAGATCACTGGTCTTTTAAGCTAATCATAGTCAAGCGGCAGTAGTACAGGGGAAGCATGACTTCCCCTTTCCCTTTGAAATCAAAATCTAAAAAATAAATGGAGGTATTTGTAATGATAACTACTTTGAAAAACAAAATGAGAATGGCGGCTGTAAGGGGCAGGAACGTACTATCAAACCAGTCTGGCGACCAGATGACAGGCTGGCTCATCGTGGTACTTATTGTCGTAGTGGTAGGTGCTGTGTTTATGACGCTGTACCAGGGTTCTATCACAACCATTTGGAACAGCATTGTTACCAAAATCACCGGCTTACTTAGCTAATGAAAGCCGAAAAAGACATATCCCAAGACGCGGGAGGTGCAAAACGCATGAACAGCAGGCACCGGGGCATAGGGGGGAGATTTCCTCCCCCCTTGTCTTTTGAAAAGCTTCTTTTCAGCAGGAAAGGCAGCAGCTATTTTGACCTGATGATTAAAACACTGGTGGTAATTACGCTTATGGTTACAGTCATGAGTTTTCTAAGTATCTTTACCACCTATCTGAATCTAAACCATGTCTGCCGGCGAGTTGTCCGGGTAGTTGAGTTGGAGGGAGAAGTATCGGATAAAGCATACGACGTTTTCTACCGCCTCAAACAGCAGACCGGCCTATCGCCGGAAATGACCATCGAGGATGTGGAATATTGCGAGGACCAGAAAATACAGTTGAGGGACACTTTTATGGTCACGATGGTATACAGCTACCCTTTTACCATATTTATGCCGTCCTTTGCACCGCCTGTTCAAATCAATATACCCATGAAAGTCAGTATTACCGGCATGTCGGAAAAATATTGGAAGCTCTCTGAGTGAGAGTACCGGAAAGGAGAAAAGCTGTGGGCAAATTAAAGCATATTTTAAACAACCGAAAAGGCGATGCCTTTATATTTATCCTGATCCTTGTCTTTTTCATCCTGACCCTTTCGGCTATCCTGATTGAATATTTTCGCATGGAAAGCTTGTATCAGCAGGTGGAATATGTCCTCCAGAGAGGTGTAAACAGTTCCGTAGAAAATGCCATGCTGGATGAATACCGCAGGGACGGCAATGCCAGGATGGACAGCGCACTTGCGAAAGACACTATCTATACCTATTTTCACGAAAACATGGAGCTGGATACAGCACTTAACAAATATGCCGGTGAACAGTGGGTTTATCAGCTTGAAATCAAGGGCATTGACGCAACCGATGATCCACCCCGGCTGACGCTGGACGGAGCGCTAAAAACCCGCAGCATTTTCAGTTTTTTAACAGGGGATGTGCGGCTCCCCTTTAGCATCTCCAGCGTCAACAATAGAATTGAGGAAGGAGGTTCTTAATGAAAGGAAAATTCATCTTTAACGTTCCGCTTGTAATTTTGTGCTGTCTATTCTTTTCCGTTAAGGCATTTGCCGCATCAAATAGTGACATTGAAATTACGGTTACATCTCCTATAGACAGCCTGCAAAGCGAAAACGGCATGGTAGCAGTGGAGCAGTTTCCGGCAGAAATTCCTATCCGTATTACGGCTAATACTGGAGTGCTTACAGAAATCCAACTGGAATATGGCGGCCAAAGCAAGGAGATAACGCCGGAATATATGCTTACCATAGAGGATAAGGAGGCTTGCGGCCCCTACACTATCACGGCTAAAACAGATCAGGGAGCTGTCCTTACCATCACAGCCAACGTCATATTTCAAGTAAAAGCCATCTATGATACCAGATACCGCACTATAGGCATGAACGTTAAGGAAATTTATGAGGGCGAAAGGCTGCTAAAGTCTTTTCAGGAACCTGAGCGCATCGACCTTGTGAATGCTAATACCGTTGACGACCATGAACAGGAAAGAATCGCCGCATGGATAGGCAAATATGACGGCGGCACTTATACACTAAAAGGCAGCAATGTGGTAGAGATTTACGGTTTTTCTTCCGGAAAGCTCTATGGAACCTATGATACTGACACGGATTTTGAGCCGTTAACCACCCGTTACGGATGGACGAAAAAGGCACTCATTGCCTTTGAAACCATGCGTTACACAGAAATTACCTATCAGGCTCCAGTTAAAATTGATGTGGATGCTACCTGGTGCGATGAGAGCAAGCAGAAGATTTATGGAAAGCTCACTGCTCAGGACAAAGGAGTGCCAAAGCTGCTCTATCCCTATCAGACAACATCAGTTACCTTTACCAAGGATGATATACAGCTGTCCCGAAACTTCATCTATTGCGGCCTTGAATGGGATTACACTCCGGAAAGTGCCGAATACGCTGATGGAGAAAGCAAAAGTAAGACCAGTATCACGCAGAAAATCAATTATAAAATTCCGGTGACAGATTTTTATTTCAAATTCAAAGCACAGGATGGAAATGACCTGTCGGTTGCCATCCGCGCCCCAGCCACTGTTAACCAGGGTGATAGCTACACCTTTACCGTAATTTATATGAACAGCGGAAAGAGTCCGGCCTATGACGTACCCTTAAAAGGTACGGTGGATGACAATATAATAGAAGAAATACCTGATAAACAGGATTTTCCGGCTAATATAAGCAAGACATACACTATCAAACGCACAGCTGATACCAAAGCAGATGAAATCCACCTGTGGGCCAACATTGGTGTGCCGGAGGGCTTTATTGACGGAAATCTCAGCAACAATACGGCTGCAGTGGTCATTAAGGTGATTGACCCTGAATCAGAGCCAACGCCTGACCCCGGTGATAACCCCGACAAGCCGGATACCCCTGATGAACCAAATAGTCCTGACAATCCGGATAATCCTCCCGACAAGCCACCCGCCCTGCCGGAACAATGCGACCTGTCGGCAAGCATACTTGCACCGCCTACGGTTTATGAGCATGAGAATTACAGTTTTACCGTGAGCTTTACTAACAATTCCGATATGGAACTAAAAGCTGTGCCCCTACAGGGGAAAAGTAATGAAAATACCCTGCTGCAAATTCCGAAAGCGGCCAATTTTAAACCCCAGGAAACCAAATCCTTTACCATCACCGGTACAGCAGGAAGTGCCGGCGAGGTTTACCGCCTGTGGGGTAATGTAGAAGCACCAAAGGGATTTACGGATGAAAGCCCCATCAACAATACTGCCCTTTCAAGTATTACGGTGGTGAAACAGCCCATAGACAATCCAGATAATCCTGACAATCCTGATGAGCCAGATAACCCTGACGAACCAGATGATCCGAATGAACCGGATAATCCATCCCAAAATGCGTGTGACCTATGGGTAAACCTGTCGTCTCCACCAACGGTTTACGAAAAGGAGGAATACAGTTTTACCATATATTTTGCCAACTCCACCGACAGAGCGCTGTCAGAAGTGACATTGAATGCTTCCATCGACGGAAAGGCAGTTTCATCAGTACCTTCTACGGCAAATTTCAAAGCCTATGAAACCAAGACTTACGTCATCAAAAGTACAGCGGGCGAAAAAGGTGCAGCCATTCATTTAGCAGCTCATGTATCTCCGCCTGAAGGGTGTGAAGATACCAACACCAGCAACAATCAGGCGACGGCGGAAATCATGGTTGCAGAGCGTCCCTATGACCTGGATGTGCAGAGGATAACACCCGACCGGTATAAAGAAAATCAGACTGTTATCAGTACCATCAAGATATCCAACAAAGGCAGTCTGGATTTTACGCCGGGACAAAAGGTATCCGTACTGTTTAAAATCCCGGAGCTTTCGCTGCAAAAACGTGTGGATGCCGTGGTTATGGTACAGGATACCTGGAACATTGTATCGGTCAAATGGGATACTCCCAATGTCCAAGCTGATAAAAATATCACCTTGATTGCTACCATCAATCCCGATAGGGTTTTGGACAATGAAACCACCAATGCCAACAATACCTATACTCAAAGAGCCGTTATTCAAAATGTAGACTATGAAAAACCGGAGGAAAGCCGGGTACTGCCCGACCCGCCGAAAAGAAATGAACAGCCCAGGGTAACATGGTGGGAACAGCGGTACGAAAACGACCAATTTGTATGGAGGCAGTTTTACGCCGAGTTAAAGGTAAAAGCTATACTGGACTATGACACAAAGGCAAAGGACTACCTTAAATCCGGCTATGGTTATTCTATCAGAGTTACTACGACAATAAGCACCAACTACGACAGGCCGGAGATGATTACCGCCCCTCAGACGGCGGAAGTCTATTTGCCTGAATACCGCTATGAAACCGCTATTCCTTTAATCAAGGAGGGCGGTCAATTTACATTTAGGGAAAATCCCGCGTCCCCTTTCCGGTACAAAAAGCAATACATCCCGGTGTGGTTCCCGGATAACAGGGAGTATATTATGCAGCTTCTTGTTACGGATGTCCATACGCCAGGTGGAACCTTATCCCGTTGGATTACCGGAGGGGAACTTAAAATTCATGTAGTAGACAGCATGTATTCCGATGATGTCACCACAGGAAATTAATATGCTGCTGTTTTGTGCCGTCCCGCTCTTGTGGGCGGCTATCACTGATTTTAGAAAGCGGATCATACCTGACTGGACGTGGATTGTAATTATTCTAATTGGAAGTGTATCCGCTTTTCTTTTTCTATACCCGACCCTGGCTCAGCGGATTGCGGGATTTCTGCTGCCGGGCATCTGCCTGTTTATTCTTGCCATAAAATACGGCGGTGTGGGTGGGGGCGACATAAAGCTGACAGCAGCGATGGGCTTTTGTTTCGGTCTGAATGCCCTTGCATTCATCCTCTTTTTTGCCCTGTTTCCTGCCTGCATCTATGCAAGAGCAACGCGGCAAAGAAGTGTTCCTCTGGCCGTATTTTTATGCATCGGCTTTTTTGTATATGCCGGTGCTTTATATATAGTTTGATTGACCTGTTGGATTAGATAGAAGGAGGTATTATTCATGGAACTGAAAGCAATTTTAGCTGTCATGCTGTGCCTGGTGATTGCAGGCGGCGCAGTATATCTGCATATTAAAAGAAAAAAGAAATAAGGGCTGAGCGGAAAAGGGACGGAAGTACCGTCCCTTTTGCCTGCCAATAGATAGGAGTGAAAAATAATGGACGAGGAAAAACGCATGGTGGATAGCTTTGAGGTGAAACACGCCATTCATGTTGGAGATAGACAAATCATTTTTGCGGTGGATGATACGAAAACCGATTATCCGTATATGGTGTGCAACTGCACCTGGGATAATCCCTTTGGGGTGGAGGAATATTCTAATGCCGCAGCAAGCGCAGACTATCTTGAAATGATGACCGAGTTTACCAGCCGTGTGTCGGCACAGCTTGAAGCGGTCAAGACAGAACGGGATAAAATTACCGTTCCATTGCAGCTATTTACGCTGGAGCATTGTATTCCAAACGATTATGGAGGGAGCATTGAAAACAAGGTGGTAGTCATTCGTGCTGAATGCCTGCGTCCAGAATACCGTACTGCCGATAAGCAGCTTGTACTGGCCACAGGCGGCTTTGGCGCTCATGCCAACTCCAGGGGCCGTGCGGTCTATACCGTGAACCTCTATTCCGGAAAGGAATCCCGTTGGAACCGGGAAGACATTTTGGGTATGGTTAAGCCTGAATGTATGCCCGATTGGGCAAAGGAACGGTTAAAGCAGATACAAACAAAGCGGCAAGTGAAACATAAAAAACAGGAGCCGGAACGATGAGGAGGCTGAGCTATGGAAAAGGAAATAAACGCGGGTTATACAATCACTGACCGGCTGACTGTGGGAAATTCGGAATTTATCATTGGACAGCGCGATACGGCTCCGGCACAGTTTGTTACATGGAAATGTATAAAAGGTGAAAAAGATTACTTCTGGGGTCATTATCTGGGTGACAGGCTGGCGGCTGTCGAGGATTTATGCAAACGCGCCCTTGAAGAAATAGAATACTTACGAACCTTTCAGCAAGAGAAAAGCACCTCTGGAAAAACAGCTCGACAGGTAAAAAGACATCACGAACTGGAGCGATAAGGAGGAATGAAAAATGGCGAGATACAATGCAATGGAAGAAATTTTTGAAGAAATAGAGTTGTTCGGGAAACCTGCTTTGTTTACTCCTGTAAGGATTGACAGGAATACCGTACCAAAAGGGCTTTATCTTTACGAGGTTAGGCATGACGATGAATCATGGGGTGATCCGGTACAAATCGGCAGAGGAATTTTAGTCAATCACTATGGGACAGTTATTACCCGTGAAAAGTTGCAGCTGGATAAGGATGGCTTCCTAAATATAGAGCCGGATGATTTTAATTTTTCAAACGGAGATTGCCGGACAATTAAAGATTATCAAGAAAAATATAAAGTAAAAGCAGAAAAAAGAAATGATCTGGAAAGATAAGGGGGGATAAACGTTGGCAACAAAACTGCAACTGATTACAGAGCTTTCGGAAAGGACGACCCGAGCTGTCGTAAAAAATACTGACAACTGGACTGCCTTTTTGAAAACGGCGGCATGGAACTACAAGTATCCTTTTCAAGATCAGCTTTTAATCTATGCACAGCGCCCCGACGCCACGGCATGTGCCTCTATTGAGATATGGAATCAGAAGCTGGGCAGATGGATAAATAGGGGTGCAAAGGGCATAGCTCTTATCGACGACAGTGGAAGCAGACTTACCCTGCGCCATGTATTTGATGTGTCTGATACCAACAGCCGCCAGAACCGACCCATTATCCTTTGGGCTATGCGGGATAGATATGCTGAAGCTGTGACGGAAACACTGGAAAATACCTTTGGAGAACTGGATAAAAAAAGTGATATGCCAGCTGCCCTTATATCCGCAGCATATAACGCTGTGGAGGATAACTTTTCTGACTATCTCTCCGATCTGATGTACTTTAGAGAAAACAGCTTTCTGGAGGAACTGGATGATTTAAATGTGGAGATCATCTTCAAGAATACTCTCAAAAACTCCGTTGCTTACATGGCCTTAGTCCGCTCTGGCTATCCTGCTGACCAATATCTGCCCTTAGAAGATTTTCAGGGTATTGTCAATTTTAATACGCTGGATACCATATCCCGTTTAGGAGCTGCCACCAGCGATATTTCTGAAATGCTCCTGCAGGAAATCGGCGCGACAGTCAAGGAACTTCAAATTGCAGAGAAAAAACAAAACCGTACCTTTGCAAAAAATCAGGATGTGGGTCAAAATGAAAGCATAAAGCAAAACAATAATCCTGAAAGGAATGATGAATATGGAACTGACTTACACGCAGCAAGGCGATTATCTGATGCCCGACCTGACACTACCGAGGGAAGAAGTGAACATCGGCAAGTATGGGATGTTGCGCAAAACATACCTGAAAAACCACAAGAAAGGAATGTACGCCAGCCTGATGCTGTCGGGCAAGCTTACAGAGCACCTGTCGGAGATAGACCAGACGGCGAAAGAGAGAATCGAGAGAATTACGGAGAAACTCTTGACAGAGAACCCAGCACCGGACAAAGCGACCGACCCGATGGGTTGGACGGGACACATGAACAGTCTGAAACATCAGGCGGAGGAAACAGTGCTGACGGAGCTGATTTACAATTAACTTGGTATGACAGAAGAACGGAGGATAAAAGTCTTCCGTTTTTTCATTTCACGCCTCTTATCAATGAAATCCTGCGCTCAACACCGCATCTCAAAGTCACAAAACAGGAGATTGCAGATTTTTATGCTGTCCATGAAGATAGCAGTGAGCGTACCGAGTACATTAAAAGCATTTTTAATAATGACTATACAGAATTGATTATAAACGGAGATCATCGCGTCGGGTACAAGACCTATCAAAATGTCCTCCACCTTTGGGAGGGCAGCTACACTGCAAGAACATCGCAGAGCTATTATGATTGGGGTGTTATTGCCGGACATATTGGCAGCATGATACTGCTAAACGAATTTCTTGATAAGCCGTCGGTATTGCCATCAATGCAGCAGCAAATAGCATTAATTGAGCAGGCAGAGAATGATAAATCCTCTGCTTTTTCTATTTCACAGGAAGTTATTGATGCAGTTTTACAACAAGGAAGCGGAGTGCAGGATGGTAAGTATAGGATTTATCTGCACTATCAAAACAAAACTTCTGCGAAAGAGAATACCGACTTTCTGAAAGATGAATATGGAATGGGCGGCCGGGCACCTGCTTTAACTGGCACGGATATTCACGAATGGCATGACAGCAAGGGTATCACCCTCACCAGCAGAAAAATCATGGGGCCGGATAAAAAGATTGTTTTGCCCTGGACAAAGGTGCAAAAGCGCATCTGGGAGCTGATCGAAGCCGACCGATACTTAAACAGAAAAGAAAAAGAGCACCTGCCTGCTTATGAAAAGGAACAGGAGGAACGCCGCCAGAAGCTTGCCGAAGAAGCCTATGTCCGTGAAATCCTAAATCATCAACCGGCTCCATCTGAACCGGAGCCACCGTCACGGGAAAATGCGCATTATGCCTTTTCTCTTGGCGACACCATTTATCTTGGTGCGGATGAATACGAGATTTTATCCTATGACAACAGCACAGTTTATCTACGTGATGTACAATTCCCACTGTTCAGCAAGGAGCTTGCACGAAGTGATTTTGACCGGATGCTGCGGGAAAATCCCTTAAATGACCATCTCATTGCACTGGAACAACAAGCCGAAAAAGAAACAGAAACACCATCACCGCGTGGGCTGTATCAGACATATTTGCCGGAAATGGTCAGCAGGGTACAAAACGATGAAGTCTATTCCTATCTACGGGAAAGGGATACCGACCCTGATAGCGCCAAACAGGAATTGGATGGTGCACTTAACCGTATTATCCTTTCCATGAGGGAGGAACATGCAGCTTTTTATGAAGCATATACCACCCTCCCACAGTTTCGGGAATGGCTTCATGAGGATGTATTTCAAAGAACTTATCAGGACCATCTGACGGAAGAAAGAGATATGGCCACCATTCATGCCGATGATCCCGAAGCACCTGCATGGGTTCGGGAAAGCAGCGATGTTACCATTACCCGGGAGAAAGATGCTGGCACCATTGATAGCAGAGACGTGGGTGAAAAATCCTATGTGGAACTGCTGGATAATAAGGCTGATGAAACGGAAAAGAAACCAGCCGAAAAAGAAATATCTGTAGGTATGGAAATTACAATCGAGAACCGGCGTTATGTCATCGACGGGATTGACAAGAAAGCCGGAACCGTCAGCCTGCGGGATATTACCTTTCAAAATAGTGTGGGGTTCCCGATTTTCCGCAGTGAAAGCATTGAGTATATACGCAGCATTTTGGAGCAATCAAACGAACCAATATGGCACAAAACTCAGGAAGGTGAAGTTTCTAAAGTTATCATCGACCTTGCACCTGAAAAGCCGAAGCAGCCATATATCAATTTTCATATCACAGATGATGAATTAGGACACGGCGGTGCAAAGACTAAATACAGCTGGAACGTGGCTGCCATTAGACTATTGAACCAGCTTGAGGAGCAAAACCGGCTAGCCACGCCGGAGGAACAGGAAAATCTGTCCCGGTATGTAGGATGGGGCGGCTTACCGCAGGTGTTTGATGAAAAGAATACCCAATGGGCCAGAGAATACGCTGAATTGAAGGAGCTGCTCACCGAGGATGAATATGTTTCAGCACAGGCTTCCACCTTAAACGCCCATTACACATCACCTACGGTTATTAAGGCCATCTACACTTGTCTTTCTAACATGGGCTTTCAGACCGGCAATATTTTAGAGCCTGCAATGGGAATCGGTAATTTCTTTGGGCTTATCCCCGACAGTATGGCAAAGTCCAAATTATATGGCATAGAACTGGACAGCATCACAGGCCGTATTGCCAAACAGCTTTACCAGCAGGCCAATATTGCTGTGCAGGGCTATGAGGAAACAAATTTACCCGACAGCTTTTTCGACCTTGCTATAGGAAACGTGCCCTTTGGCTCATACGGTGTGTTGGATAAGAAATATGACAAGCACAAGTTTTTGATTCATGACTACTTTTTTGCCAAGACCTTAGACAAGGTGCGTCCCGGCGGTATTATCGCATTTATAACCAGCAAGGGTACAATGGATAAACAAAACCCGGAGGTGCGCAAATACATTGCACAGAGAGCAGAACTTTTGGGCGCTGTAAGGCTCCCAAACAATGCATTTCTTGCCAATGCCGGTACTGAGGTTACGGCAGACATACTCTTTTTACAAAAGCGTGACCGTGTAATTGATATCGAATCGGATTGGGTGCATCTTAGCCAGACCCAAGACGGCATACCGGTTAATCAATACTTTACCGACAACCCTGACATGATGCTGGGAACAATGGCCTTTGACGACAGGATGTACGGTAATCGCAGTGAAACTACCTGTAAACCTCATGAGGATGCTGACCTTGCAGAGCAGCTCCGTGAAGCTATGGAGAATATCCATGCGGAAATAACGGAATACGAACTGGATGACATCTCAGGCGATGAGGATACTTCCATTCCGGCAGATCCCAATGTCCGTAATTTCAGCTATACAGTGGTAGATGGAACTATTTACTACCGGGAAAACAGCCGGATGAACCGCGTGGAAACCTCAGTTACAGCAGAGGGGCGCATAAAGGGCATGATTGCTATACGGGACTGTGTCCGTGAGCTGATTGAATACCAGACCGAGGATTACAGCGATGAAGCCATTCAATCACAGCAGCGTAAACTGAACCGCCTATATGATAATTTTACCGCCAAATATGGGCAGCTAAACAGCCGCGGCAATAACATGGCGTTCTCCGATGACAGCTCCTACTGCTTGCTCTGTTCCCTTGAAATTTTAGACGAGAACGGTGAGCTGGAACGCAAAGCGGATATGTTCACCAAGCGCACCATCCGGCAGCGCACAAACGTGAACCATGTGGATACTGCCACCGAAGCGCTGGCTATATCCATTGCAGAAAAAGCCTGTGTGGATATGGGCTTCATGCAAAACCTCACGGGACTTTCCAAGGAGCAGCTTGTGAAAGACCTGGAGGGTGTGGCATTTCGCAATCCTACTAATTATAACAATGACGGCATTATTCAATATGAAACGGCAGATGAATACCTGTCCGGCAATGTCCGGGAAAAATTGAAAACCGCCCGGCAGTTTGCCCAGATGCATCCCGATATTTACAGTGTGAACGTCACAGCACTGGAAAAGGTGCAGCCAAAGGATTTGAGCGCTTCTGAAATTGATGTGCGTCTGGGTGCTACCTGGCTTCCTCCAGATGTGATCAAGGACTTTATGTTTGAGCTTTTGGAAACACCTTATATGTACAGGCGTTATATAGATGTGTTGTATTCAAGCTATACCGCTAACTGGAACGTCAAGGGCAAAAACGACGACCGCAGTGGCAACATCAAAGCCGTCATGACCTATGGAACCAGCCGCATTAACGCCTATAAAATTATTGAGGAAACCTTGAACCTAAAAGATGTACGAGTTTTTGATACGGTTTATGAAGACGGAGTTGAGAAACGTGTACTGAATAAAAAAGAAACTGCCATCGCCCAGCAAAAACAGGAAGCTATCAAAGAAGCATTCCAAAGCTGGATATGGAAAGACCCCAATCGCAGTGAAAGGCTGACCCGAATTTACAATGACAGATTTAATTCCATACGTCCCCGTGAATATGATGGCAGCCATATTCGTTTTACCGGCATGAACCCGGAAATCAATCTTCGCAAGCATCAGGTGGACGCAGTGGCCCATATCCTTTATGGGGGAAATACTTTATTGGCCCATTGTGTCGGTGCTGGCAAGACCTATGAAATGACGGCTGCGGCAATGGAAAGCAAGCATTTGGGACTTTGTAATAAAAGCATGTTCGTTGTACCTAATCATTTGACTGAGCAATGGGCTGGAGAGTTTCTGCAGCTCTACCCATCGGCTAATATTCTTGTGGCTACCAAGAAAGATTTTGAAACTAAAAACCGCAAGAAGTTCTGTGCGAGAATTGCCACCGGCGACTATGATGCGGTTATCATCGGCCACAGCCAGTTTGAGAAAATCCCCATCTCAACAGAGCGCCAAAAGCAGCAGCTGCAGGAACAGATTGAGGAGATTACCAGCGGCATTCAGGAGTTAAAGGATGCACGTGGCGAGCGTTATGCCATCAAACAGCTCGAAAAGACAAAGAAAACCTTAAAGCTAAGGTTGGATAAACTCAACGATACCAGCCGAAAAGACGATGTGGTGACCTTTGAAGAATTAGGAGTTGACAGGATTTTTGTTGACGAAGCAGACTTTTATAAAAATTTATTTCTCTATACAAAGATGAGGAATGTGGCAGGACTGTCACAGACCGAGGCACAGAAGTCCTCCGACCTGTTTGCAAAGTGCCGTTATTTGGACGAATTAACCGGAGGACGTGGCATTATCTTTGCCACGGGAACGCCAATAAGCAACAGTATCACGGAAATGTACACCATGCAGCGGTATTTACAATATGAAACCTTGCGTAAAAACGGTCTTCAGCATTTCGACTGCTGGGCAAGTACCTTTGGTGAGACTGTCACAGCTATTGAGCTTGCACCGGAGGGTACAGGCTACCGGGCAAAAACGAGATTTGCACGGTTTTACAATCTTCCTGAACTTATGAACATGTTCAAAGAGATTGCGGACATCAAGACTGCAGATATGCTGAATCTCCCTGTTCCGAAAGCCAACTATCACAATGTGGCGGTAAAACCCAGCGAATTTCAGCAGGACATGGTAGCAGAACTTGCCGAGCGTGCGGAACGGGTACGCGCCAAGGAAGTTGAACCCTATGAGGACAATATGCTCAAGATTACCAATGATGGCCGCAAGCTGGCTCTTGACCAGAGGCTTGCAAATCCTATGCTTCCCGACCATGAGGACAGCAAGGTAAATGCCTGTGTGGACAATATCTTCCGATTCTGGCAGGAAAACAGCGATAAAAAGCTGACGCAGCTGGTGTTCTGCGATCTATCCACTCCTAAAGGTGATGGAAGCTTCAATGTGTACGACGATGTGCGTCAAAAGCTTATTGAGCGTGGTGTTCCTTCCGATGAGATTGCTTTCATCCATGACGCGAATACGGAAACCAAGAAAAAGGAGCTTTTCACCAAGGTACGCAAAGGCCAGGTACGCGTGCTGTTAGGTTCCACTTTTAAGATGGGGGCAGGAACTAATGTTCAGGACCGATTGATTGCGCTCCATGATTTAGACTGTCCCTGGCGGCCAAGAGATTTGGAGCAGCGATCCGGACG
The DNA here is from genome assembly GCA_018433015.1 of Clostridia bacterium. Taxonomy (GTDB): domain Bacteria; phylum Bacillota; class Peptococcia; order DRI-13; family SV3-B141; genus SV3-B141. Next base: position 23,665 of record JAHDSB010000062.1, read on the forward strand.
TATCGTGCGTCAGGGCAATAAAAATGGTGAGGTGCATATCTTCCGGTATGTTACGGAAAACACCTTTGACGCTTATCTCTATCAAATATTGGAGAACAAGCAGCGCTTTATTTCACAGATTATGACTTCAAAGTCTCCAGTGCGTTCTGCCGAGGACATTGATGAAACAGCCCTTTCTTATGCTGAAGTTAAGGCATTGGCGACGGGCAATCCCTATATAAAGGAAAAGATGGATTTAGATATTCAGGTTTCCAAGCTGAAATTACTGAAAGCCAACCATCTAAGCCAGAAATATGCTTTGGAGGACAGATTGCTGAAATATTACCCGCAGCAGATTAAATCTACAGAGGAACGCATTGCGGGTTATGAAAAAGACCTTGCTTTATATGAGCGTTACAGAATAGGCGAGTCTATGGCTGACGGTGCGGAGGACAGCAAGTTTGCGGGAATGACAGTTAAGGGCATTGCCTATACGGAAAAAACAAAGGCGGGCGCGGCTATCCTGGAAGCCTGTAAGCTGATGACCACTCCGGAGCCGCAGGAGATGGGCAGCTACATGGGCTTTCCCATGCTGTTTTCCTTTGACAGCTTCAACAAGCAGTATCAGATTACCCTGCGCGGCGCTATGAGCCATACTGTGTCGCTGGGCACGGACATTCACGGCAACATCACGAGACTCAATAATGCTCTTGCCGAAATACCGAAGAAGCTGGAGTATTGCCAGGAACAGTTAAAAACTCTCAAGCAGCAGATGGAAACAGCAAAGGAGCAGGTTGATGTTCCCTTTGAAAAGGAACAGGAGCTGCAAACCAAGTCAGCACGTCTGGCTGAATTAAACATTTTACTGAACATGGATAAGCAGGAAAATGAAATGGTTGATGGCGAACCGGACGAGGACACGGAAATCCCCGAAAAGAAAGCCGTGGGAGTTGAAAGATGACCATTGCCCGTACCTTTGCTTAAAAAGCCTCCCTTATTTATATTAAAGAAAGAGGAGGTGTGCAATGAGCTATTCAAAAGATTCCCAGGATTTTGTTCTGGATTTAGTCAAACGAGTGGAAGAATTATTTGGCGAAATCGACAATGATATTGCCACTAATCTGCTTCACAGCAATGACGAGTATAGTAAGCTCTATTACCGGCGAATAGAAATATTACAACAATATCCAACTGTTAAAAAAGCTGTGGATGGTGAAGGTGGCATATCATTAAGCAAAGACGAGCATAAAGCACTGATTGAATATTTAAGGGTGAATGAACAGGCAAGTTCTATGGAACGTATGCAAATCTATTTTCATGGACATGCGGACTGTATCTCCTATCTGAAAAGAATTGGTGCATTATGATCCTACAACAAAACAACACATGAAAAAGCATCGGAAAATAATCCGGTGCTTTTTCATGTTAAGAGGTGATAAACTATGACATATGTATCCAAAGAGCAGATCGATCGGGCAAAGCAAATGGATCTGCTGACGTATCTGCAATATTATGAACCACAGGAGTTGGTACGCTTTTCCGGCAATGTCTATACCACACGCAGCCATGACAGCCTGAAAATCAGCAACGGAAAATGGTGCTGGTGGTCGCGTAATATTGGCGGGCGTTCTGCTCTGGACTACCTCATTAAGGTACGAGGCATGACACTCCCTGAAGCAGTTATTCAGATAGACGGACAGGCGGCTATATCACCGCCTGTTTTATCAAGAACACCGGAACCCACAGAACCAAAGAAACTACTTTTACCGGATAAAAACGAAAATAACGACCGTGTAATTGCCTATCTTGCTGGGCGCGGTATACATAGAAACTTAATTGATTACTGTGTCCGCACCGGAAGGCTGTATGAAAGCCGGAATTATCATAATGCCGTTTTTGTGGGTTTTGACAGGCAAGGAGTTCCTAAATATGCGACACTCCGGGGTACGACCAATAGGCGATATATGGGTGAAGCCAATGGGAGCGATAAGTACTTCTCATTTTCCATACCGGCCCAGCAGGAAAGCTGCAAGCTGCACCTGTTTGAAAGCGCCATTGATTTATTGTCCTATAGCACGTTAGAACTGCTTTCCGGCAGGAGCTGGCGCTATGAGAATTGCCTTTCTCTTGCGGGAATTTACAAGCCAAGGGAGGTTGTTGAAGAAAGTACCCTTCCGGCAGCTTTGATACAATACTTAAAGGATTTCCCCCAAATTAATGAAATAGCTTTGCACCTGGATAACGACATACCAGGGAGACTGGCAGCAAAGGCAATTCAAACCGTTCTACCGACGACTTACACTGTTGTCGATGAACCTCCAAAGCGGGGGAAGGATATGAACGATTACTTAAAAATTACATTGGGATTACAGCGCCCACAGGATATTGAAAGGCTGTAACGACATTGTTAGTTGATTCCATAGCATGAAAGGGGTATAATATGATTAGAATATTACTACAAGGAGTTGATACCATGCAGATTAAACCGTCCGCAAGCATCCGGCAGAACTACAATGAAATTGCGGCCTTATGCAAATCTTCCGGTGAGCCTGTGTATCTTACAAAAAACGGCGAGGGCGATCTCGTGGTGATGGATATAGAAGCGTTTAACCGCCGTGAAAAAATGCTGAAACTGAGAGAAGAACTGTTGGCTGTTGAAGAAGACCGCCTGGCTGGTCGTATGGGAAGTACACCAGATGAACTGGACAGCTATCTGGACAGCATAATAGATGAGGTGGAACATGGAAAAGAAGCCTCAATATAAAGTTATTGTTTCCGACCGTGCCCGTCAGATGCTGGCGGGCCATGTTAGGTTTCTGGCACAGAAAAGTCCCACAGTTGCCCGTAAAATAAAAAATGACATGATGAACGCCATCCGCTCCCTATACAAAATGCCGGAGCGTTTTCCATTTTTGGAGGCTGAATTTATTCCTCCAAACAAATATCATAAGATGTTCGTGGAAAAATGGTATTTGATTCTGTATCAGATCAAGGACCAGACAGTGTACGTTGACTATATTGTGGATTGCAGGCAGGATTATGGATGGTTGGTACATTAGAGAATAAAGGGGAGTGAGAGTATGAACTGGCAACATTTTCAGACTTATAACGAGGCGCCAACACGAGCTTTTGAATGTATGTGCAATCAAGTGTTTGAATTGTGGTGCAAAAAAACATATCCTGACTCTTTAAAGGCCGTTACAATTGTAAATGGTGCTGGAGGAGATGGGGGAGTTGAATCCTTTGCAATAAAAAAAGATGATACAATTATCGGAATGCAAGCTAAGTGGTTTTCAAATAGTATTACCACAGGCCAGTTCGCTCAAATTAGCAGTTCGATTAAAACTGCGCTTAGAGTAAGACCATTGATAAAACAATATATTGTATGTGTTCCTCGTGATTTATCATCAGATCGCATTGGTAGAGGAAAGAAGGTTATAGAAGATACTGAATTAAATCGTTGGCAACAGTTAAAAAATAAATTAGAAGATGATTATCCAGGATTGAATATTGAGTTATGGAATGAAACTCAAATTTTAACTAAATTGCAAGATAGTGATGCTGCAGGGATATACCGATATTGGTTTGAAAAATCCGAGATATCAAAAGAGCTTATTGTTTACTCTTACGAGAAACAAAAAAGTGGATGGTTATCGCAGAAATATACCCCTTGTCTGCATATTCAAGGACAAATGCAAAAAAGCATTTTAAAATTTGTAGGAGCATTAGATAATCGCCAAAGCAGTATAAGTACACTGAGTGCTATGAGCCAGCAATGCAGCAAATTTTTGAAAGCGTGCGATGACTATTTACAATTTGTTCAAGATCATTCATCGCAGGAACAGTTAATACATGAAATTCAGAGAGCTCAAGAGCAAGTAATTAAGTTATTAGGTGAGATAAAATGTGCTATAGATGTTATAAATAGTGACCAACAAGTTGCATCCTCGATTAATGAAAATAATTGGTATATTGACTTTGCTATGCTATTAGAGTTGTTAAAGCAAAATGAACAACTTAGAGAAAATTACTTTCACATTAGTGAGATTAAAAAAACTGCCGAAGCACTTCAGGCAAATGAAATCCATACTATTATTTCAGATATTCGTTTTCAATTAGATAATAAAAAATATCTGATATTAGGCAATCCTGGTTCGGGAAAAACACATGGGATAGCTAACATGGTGGAATCATTACTAAATGAAAAATTACATATCCCGATATTAATTCGCGCGAAAGATGTTAATCCAAATAATAGCTGGATTGATATCTTAAAAAAGTCTTTAGGGTTAGCTTCGGTTTGGAACGAAACAGAATTATGGCAGGCTTTAGAAGCATTGTCATATCGTGTAGAAATTAATAATGTCTCTACAGCAGATACTGTTGTAGCTAAAATCATTCCGAAGATATTAATTTGCATTGAAGGGGTGGATGAATCTAAACCATATGATTCGTGGTATGATCGCCTTCGAGAGATAGAAGCAATATGTTACAAATATCCCAGGCTGAGGTTTTGTATTACAAGTCGACCATATGTATTTAGAGAATTGGCATATGATGATAGCTTATTGAGTAATACATTAAGACTACCTTCTGATGGTGATGTTCCGGTAAACGAATTATTTCAAGAATATATTGAATATTTTCATGTAAATATCGAAGGGTGCACTTGGGTTAAATGGAGCTTAAAAACTCCCCTTGCATTACGCATCTTTTGCGAAAATTATAAGTATAGAAGTATATCCGGTGTAGAGAAATCTTCTGTTACTATTACTAATCTTTTATCGAAGAAATTTCATATAATTGAAAAGGAGTTTAATTCCAAGTATGAAACGGGGTATGGAGATAGAGAGCTTATTGTGCAAAATTCATTATTAGCAATAGCCAGAAAGTTTCTAATTAATACAACGGTGTATAGAAATGATTTAATTGACTCTCTGAAAGATGTTCCAGGACTTATTACCGTTGCCCATGATTATAGAAGAGAACTTATTGATTTTATTGAGGATTATGGAATACTGCAGAGCTGTACAGTAAATTCAGATACTATACTTGAGCCTCCGAAAACCTATTATTCGACGGGCATTCAACCTTTTTTTGATTATATACTTGCAATATTAATTACCAATCAAATGCAAGACCCATCAAAAGTCACACTTACAGAAACATTGGTAGCTCATGAGGGTGCGCTGCAAATGGTCTCTATTCTTCTTTTGGAAGATTATAGCTACTTGATAGTTGAGAATAAAAGCTTCAGAGATAATTTAAGCAATGACGAATTATTTGATTTAGTTTGCTTTTCATTATCAAACGTATCACCAAACCCTGCATCTAAATACATACCTTTGGTCAAAAGGATGATGAATTATAATTCGGACTGTTTAAAAAGTGTTGTGAATAAAATTATTCTTCTGGTATCACGAATTGAGAATCACCCTCTTGGTGCACAGATGTTACATGAGTACCTTATGGGTTTTGAAACTGCGGGAAAACGTGACATTATATGGTCTGTACCTAGCTACTTAAGGTATTCAGGAGATGCTTCTTGGAAATGTTATACAAAAATTGATTTAAACGATAAAAGATATGAATTATGTAGTGAGGACAAACATAATGGTATTCCTTTAGTCTATGCATGGATGTTAACTACTGTTAATAATATCGAAAGAGTGGATTATAGGCGAGAATTAATGAAGTGGGCTTCTATGCAACCTTTTGAATTCTATAAACTTTTCGAGCATACATGGAACACTAACGATCCTCAGATGAAAGAAGATTTATTTTCAATAGCAATGGGGACTGTATTTATGCTTGAAAAGGAGCATCTCTGCATTAAATTATTCAGTGATTGGATGATAAAAAATATTTTTGCTCCAGATAAAATTAGTATGCACTATAATTGTGCTATTCGATATTACAGCAGAGCTATTGTTGAACGGGTCCTATGCATTTGGTAACATAAATGGTGAGGATATAGATAAGAGCCGTCCACCATATCATACAAGTGGAACTATCTCTCTCAATCGTGAGGCTACTTCTGGTACAAGGATGGGTGGCTTTGGACCAATTGATTATGATTTGGCAAGATATGTTCTATGTGATCCTATGGATAGAATGTTTTTCAGCCGCCGCGGTAGTGATAAAACTGCTGAAGAGGTTGACCATACATGGTATTTTTCTGAGAAAGAAATTGAAGAAATATTGACTAACGAAGAAATTTTTCTTAATGAGAAATGTAGAGAAAAATTGAAAGAAATTCAACTTGCATATAAAAAGAGAAGGAGATTTTGGGATCATCTAGATGATTTGATTGATGACGATGCAAATACCACCATTACAAATTCGAAATCTCCTACTTACAAATATAATAAAGAAGCAGACAACTTCTTGCTAGAACATGCGTGTATATTGGAAATGGAATCACTTGAACCTAATCAATTTGTTCTATCAGCCGCATATGCTTACATTCTCCTACAGGGATGGAATGAAGAAGAGTTCTACGGCTGTCCTAATGGAGGTAAACCAGGGGAAGTAATCGGTGCTGATATTGCAATTTTGCGCCAACACCATCCCGCAACTCACGGTTCCAAAAGTAGCATAATGACTTTTTGCGAGAAGTATACATGGTGCGCACGCAATGAGATTTTAGGTTATTTGTCAGATCGGTTACCATTTAGAGATTTTGAAAGAGCACCATCATTGCTGAATGATTATGGTTTGCTTGATGATTTTCCAAATCCAGCGCAAGAATTATATCAAGAAAATCCAGACAGTATTATGGAAAAGACCTCTTGGTTTATCCCAGAGGAACTATCACCTTTAATTAATGAAAAAATGGGAGAAAACGACATAAGACATTGGATAATAAATTCTCCTACTCCCAATTTTGAAAAATGGATTGATATTCGTGATTTCAATCATGAAATTGTACAAGAAGAGAAAAAGAATTGGATATCATTATATAGTTTTAATTCTGTATCTAATGCTTTGGGTGGAGAATCACTTATGTGGATTTCTTCAGCAATAATCACAAATGAGCATTTTAAATACTTTAAAAATGACATAATAAATCGAAAAGACTCTTTAGTCTATAATTTAAGTAATCCTGAGGATTTACATTCATCTACTGAGACTCAATGCTATATAACCCCTAAAGAGATATGCTGGATGAGTTGGAAAAATGATTGTTACAATAAAATATATAATATTTCTATTGATGATGGCGATTTTGTGGACTATACAATTGAAAAGACAGTTGAAGAGTGTACAGCTAATTATCCTGAATTTGGTGATGTATATTATAAACTACCTTCCCGAATTATACGGGAATTACTGGGCATATGTGATGGGGATGGGTATAAGTACTATAATGGAGAAAAACAGCTTGAAGCAATTAGGTTTGAAGCAGGAGAAAAGTGGCATGACTCACAATCATATTTATGTGTTGATCGAGAAAAACTGCTTTTGCAATTAGAACATCTAAATTTCAAGATTTTTTGGACTGTTAGATTACTTAGACAAGCTACTTCAAAAGCACTTGAGAAATATCCTAAACTGCATAGTCGAAGTGACAAATGTTGGCTAATTTGGTTTGAGGGTGGAGAGTTAAGAACTCAGCTTTTTTCAGAGCAGGTTGATTAAATTGATTATAAAAGGGATCTATCTTTGAATGATTCAAGCGGGTCTGTCAGTTTATACCATTGAATAAGCTCACAAGATGTTTGTGAAAAAAGTGGTATGTGATTCTATATAAATCAAGGATCAGACCTATAACTATATCGTGGATTGTCGGTAGTGTAAGGAATAGGGTAATAGGAGGAGAACCATATGATTTATTCGGTACATTTTTATTATCATAAAATAGGCAGCAGAAAAGCTGCCAGCAAGTTTGAAGGCATTGTGTTTGCCAAGAACCAGGAGCATGCAGAAGAATTGGTTAAAAAATTGATTTCTGGTTATCCGATTGAGACTGAAGAACCTTTTGGTATTATCGGAGGCTCAGATAAGACGTTGGAAGAAATCTATAATGAACGTCCGGAGCTTATTGGAATAATACCAGAGCAAGGGTATATTTATAATGAATTCATGCACAGAAATTCTATAAGCAGGTACGTTCGCTAAAAGTGACTTTCCTATTATTAGGAAACTGGTTTTACTAATGGTATATAATAGGAATAATGAGAAGCCTAACAACCAGCTTTTATGCGATGGCTCTGTTGGTGAGTTTATAAAGAATAGGAAGTGAAGCAATAGTGATTTGTGCTTATTGTGGGCAAGAAGCAAAAGGAACAAAAGAGCATATTATTTCTTGTGCCATATTAGATCTTTTCCCGGAGTGCTTTGCCACAATAGATAGTATTAGAGGCAAAGTCCACCTGGGAGATCCCATGTTAAAAGATGTGTGTGCGAAATGCAACAACAATAGAATTTCTTATATTGATACGTATGCAAAAGAGATAATTTTTGATTATTTTGTTCGAAAATATGAAAAAGATGATGTGCTGAATTTTGCTTACGATTATACTTTAGTTCAAAAAATGCTCTTGAAATACGCATTTAATGATTTGCGGTCACACAAAGATGATACCTCCTTCTTTACACAAAATATATTAGATTTCTTGATGAACGAAGATATAGTTGAGCCGTTAAGAAATGTTACAGTATTGGCCGGCCTTGCTGTTAATACTTCACCTGCACCTGACTATATGTTTGGTAATAATAAAATTCGATGGGGCAAAAATCCTGTTTTTCTTTCAAATAGTATTATTGAGCATTTAAATTATGAGACAGGAGAAATTAGTCATAGAAGCGAAAATCCACGTCAAGAATTTAAGAAGATGAGCTTTTCTTATGTATTTAGATTTAATAGCGGACAATTTTTGCTAATTTGTTGGGACGGTGATATTTCCGACGATGATTTGAAAACGAACAATGTGGTATTGCAGTGTCAATATCCATATACCATTCTAAGTAGTCAAGGAGATCATACCCTATCAAGGTGTACAAGCGAAACAACGTATCATTTTGAAATGCTAATTGACGTAAGCTGGGGACAAGGAATTTTTGATGATATTACTTGGATGCGTGGCACTTATTTAGATGAAAGCCAACAGTATCTTAAAGAAATAGAAACACTTTGGCAAAAAGAAGAAGGGTATCTAGCTAAAAGGTTCCCGAGATAAATTCAATATGAGCGTAACCTATATCACAGTAATTCACATTATGAGCATAACGGAAACTTGTCTAAGGCGTTGATAAATCAGCGTCTTTTTTCTTTGTCAAAAATGAAGAAAGGAGGGTTAGCGACAATGAAAACCTATCAAGTGGAAATCAAGGAAACGCTTTGCATGACCATTGAAATCGAAGCAGAAAGTGTACAGCAGGCGGAAGCGTTGGTTCAGGAAGCATACAGCAGAGAAGAATATGTCCTGGATGCGGAACACTTTATCGGTGTGGAATTTACTGCGCAGGAAAAAAATTGACATTAAAAGCAGACATCAAAAACACCATGGACAGGAGCGATAACCTCCTGCTCTTTCTTTATCGGCTGGTGGTATCTGAAACCAACCGTAACCATATTTCAACATAAGACCAGTGTCTTATGTTGTAGCAAGCACTGAATAATGCCAGCATTATTCGCTTGTCAGGGATAATCCCTGAAACCCTTAACAGAATAGGAGGTTCTGTATGCTAAAAAGAAGCATTAAGATAACATTCCGATTGAACATACAAGAATGCCAGTTGTTAAAAAAACAGGTTAAGAAATCCGGACTTTCACAGGAAAGTTATCTGCGTACCCTCATTAACGGCTATGTACCCAAAGAACTTCCCCCTCCGGATTATTACACCATGATAAGGGAGCTTCACGCCATTGGTAGCAACCTAAACCAGATTGCAGCAAAGGCGAATGCAACAGGGCATATAGACCGGACAGCATTTCAGTATGAAGCTAACAGGCTTAGAAAGGCAGTGCTTGATATACAGGCGGCGGTTACGTCGCCGGAAAGGAGAAGTGAAGATGGCGACTACGGCAATATGGGATGTGAACGACCGCCTGGACCGGGTGATTGATTATACTACCAATCCTAATAAAACAGAAAATGTAGATTTTTCAAGTCCTGATTTTCAGAGCCTGAGAGATGTGCTGGAATATACCAAGCAGAATTACAAGACCGAAAAGCAATTCTATGTGACTGGTATTAACTGTGATCCGACCATAGCTTATGAGCAGATGTCCCGTACAAAGCTGCAATTTCAAAAGATGGATGGTATTCTTGCTTTTCATGGTTATCAGTCCTTTGCTCCGGGAGAAGCTACTCCGGAAACAGCCCATGCTATTGGTGTAAAGCTGGCACAGAAGCTTTGGGGTGAGCGCTTCGAGGTTGTAGTATCCACTCACCTTGACAAGAATCATCTTCACAATCATTTTGTATTAAACTCTGTATCCTTTATGGACGGCAAGCGGTACTACGATAACAAGACCACATACTCCCTCATGCGTCAGACTTCTGACCGGCTGTGCAGGGAATATTCTCTTTCCGTTATTGAAAATCCGGAAAAAGGCAAATCCAAGCACCATGCTGAATGGAGAGCCGAGCAAGAGGGAAAGCCCACATGGCGGGGCCTTATCCGGGAGGACGTAGACAAAGCCATCGCTACATCCATGACCTTTACACAGTTTATCGCAGCCATGCGAAAACAGGGCTATGAGGTAAAAACCGGAGTAAAATACATGGCGGTTCGTCCACCAGGCAAGGAGCGCTTTGTCCGGTTGAAAACATTGGGCGATGATTATGCCGAGGAAGCCATCAAGCAGCGCATTCTGCAAAACCGTATCCCTAAGCGGCCACCACTGTTGCCGGAGCCTAAGCGAAAGCGCTATATCCTAAGAGGTTCCATCAAGACTACAAGAAATATAACCGGCCTGCAGGCATTATATTTCCACTACCTTTACAAAATGGGTATCCTACCCAGGCACCGTGCGTCCAATAAACGGACGCATTTTTTATTGCGTGAGGACCTCCGGCATCTGGAGGAAATCACTGCCCAAACCAAGCTGCTCTGCGCTCATAGTATTTCGAGCAAAGAGCAGCTTTTTATATATCAATCAACATTGGAGCAGGAAATAAGCGCCCTGTATGCCGACCGCAAAGCCATTTATAACCGAATACGAAGGTGTAAGGACGATGTGCAGATAGCGGTATATAAGGAGCAAATATCCGAGCTTTCAAAGAAGCTGTCCCTGCTTCGAAAGGAGGTGAAACTTTGCACAGGCATTGTATCTCGTTCTGAAGAGATGAAGCAGAAATTGCTTCAAATTAAACAAGCAGAAATTCATCAAGGAAAGGAGGAAAAGGCACATGAACAACGGAGCCGAAGCAGCAGACCAAATCGTCAATATGAGTCTTAAGGGAATTGAGGTAATGGCCAAAATTTCAGGAGAGGGTGCGAAAAACCTTGCTGCTTACCTGTACGCTGTCCTGAGAGATCAGAAGAAAACCAGGGGTAAAACCCGTCTTGAGGGACTTTTGCGAAGTGGCAAAGAACTGAAAGTCTTTGCGGTAAGAAATGAGGATTTAAAGAAATTTACACAGGAAGCCAAGCGATATGGCGTTCTTTACTGTGCACTTCGAGATAAAAAGGATATTGATGGGATGTGCGACATCATGGTACGGGCAGAGGATGCATCCCAAATAAACCGCATAGTAGAACGCTTTAAGCTGGCTACTGTGAACACTGCAAGCATCAAAAGTGAAATTGAGAAATCCAGAGCTTCTAAACAGAAGGAAAAAACATCGGATGAAAAAACTCCAACGGAAAAAGGAACTCCTGCTGAGAAAAACACAGATGATTTTCTTGATGAGCTCATGGCAAAGCCCACTCAGCCGGAACCTGCTGCTGAACAAATCGACAACCCAAACCCCACGACGGCGACGACGGAGAAATCCCGTCCGTCCGAGCCTATCTTAGAGCGCAGCGGGAAAGCCGTCGAGGGTGCTATTGAGCCGCCGAAGAAATCTGTACGCGAAGAACTGCGGGAAATCAAGGCTGCTCAAAAGGAACAGGCGGAGCCAGAGCGCGAACCGGCCAAAGAACAGCCTAAGGCTTCAAAGCAGAACACCAAACCAGGCAGACAGCAGCAAAAATCTAAAAAGCCCAAATCGAAAGCGAGGTGAATTTTATGAGTAATTTCGATGACCTTTTCAGACAGGAAAAAGAACAATCTGTTCCTCAAAATAATCGGCCTTTTGATAAAGAGGCATGGAAACAGCAGAAACAGGAACAGCGGGAAATGGTGTACTCTCTCATTGATGACACGGCTCAAACCGTGGCCCAGGACGGTGCAGTTTTCCAGAAGTACCTGGATGTGCAAAGCCGTTTTGACCGCTACAGCGTGGCCAATGCTCTGTTAATCCTTACACAAAAGCCGGATGCTACACGTATTGCGGATTTTGACACATGGAAGGAGCAAGGTGCTTACATTCGTAAAAAGGAAAGCGGCTTCTACATTTTAGAACCCGGTGAAGAATATCAGCGGGATGATGGGTCTGTCGGCATAAGCTACAACCCCAAAAAGATGTTTGATATCTCCCAGACTGGAGCACGCAAACGTGAGACTCCTACCTATCCCGATGATCGTACCCGCATTAAAGCACTGATGGACCATGCACCAGTATCCATTCGCATCAGCGATACCCTGCCGGAAGGTACTAATGCCCTGTATATTCCGGAGACAAGGGAAATCCAAATCCGAAAGGGTATGGACGCAGACAGCATTTTCCGTTCTCTTTCCCAGGAGCTTGCCCATGCAGAAATGGATAAGGGTGACGGAAACTACAGCCGCTTAAACTATGTCTTTCATGCCTACTGCGTCTCATATATGCTCTGCAGGCAATATGGTATAGATACAAACGGTTATCGTTTTGATCGCGCACCTCAAATGCTTCAGGGTATGGATGTACAGGAGATCCGCGCAGAGCTTTCTGTTATAAGGGATACTGCCGGTGAAATTTCCGGTCGGATGAACCGAGTGCTGGCACAGCAAAGACAACAAAAACAGCAAGAGATAGAACGTTAGGAGGATATGCCCATGAAGGAAGAAGAAAGGGTTCTCACCCTGGATGATTATGAATATGGCGTTGTGGTGAATGCCTTAAACGAGCTTAGAAATGACCTGATTAAAGAGGAACGGCCTACCGACGCCGTGGATGAACTGCTATTAAAAACCATTGACGCCCCGACTAAAAAACAGAAAAGAAGGAAAATGGATGAGGCGCGATAAGACCACACAGGGTAATTTCATACTCTATGTGGTCTTTTTAATTCCTGTGGTGTGGGCGGCACTTCTTACCGCCCCCTCCTTATCCGGCGGACTTCCCGAAATCCTTGCCAATCTTACAGTGGCAGTAAACAATCCCTTTGACATCCAATGGGTGGATAATACACCCAAGTGCATATTACTGTTTATTGCTGCCTATGGCATGGGTATCGGAATTTATCTTTCCACTAAACGCAATTACCGCAGAAGGGAGGAACACGGCAGCGCCCGCTGGGGCGGCGCGGCGGCTGTCAACAGGAGATACAGAGATAAAGACTTAAAGAAAAATAAAATACTTACACAGAATGTCCGCATTGGCCTTAACGGGAGGAAACACCGGCGAAACCTAAATGTCATGGTGGTAGGCGGCTCAGGTTCCGGTAAAACGAGGTTTTATGCAAAACCTAACGTGATGCAGGCCAACACTTCCTTTGTTGTCCTTGACCCAAAGGGTGAAATCCTGCGGGACACGGGTAATTTGTTAAAAGCTGAGGGATATGAAATCAAGGTCCTGGATTTAATCAATATGCACCTGTCCCATTGCTATAACCCCTTTGCTTACTTAAAAGACGACAAGGATGTATTAAAACTTGTAACAAACCTGATTAGAAACACCACACCCAAAGGCAGCAATACCAACGACCCATTTTGGGAGCGTTCCGAGACTGCATTATTGGAAGCTTTGATTCTCTATCTTCTCTATGAAGCGCCACTGGAAGAACAAAACTTCCCAATGGTCATGGAAATGATCGCTGCCGCTGAAGTACGGGAGGATGATGAAACCTATCAAAGCCCCCTTGACGAACTGTTTGAAAGGCTTCAAATGCGTGAACCTGAACATCTGGCAGTTAAACAATACAATATCTTTAAGCTGGCAGCAGGCAAAACAGCCAAGTCCATTTTAATCAGTTTAGGTGTCCGGCTTGAGAAGTTTAATCTTGCTTCCATTGCCGGGATTACCACGGTAGATGAAATGGAGCTGTCTTCTATTGGGGAGAAAAAGACGGCACTCTTTGCTGTAATCCCTGACAATGACAGCAGCTTTAATTTTATCGTAGGAATGCTCTATACCCAGCTATTTCAGCAGCTATACTTTCTTGCAGACCATGTATACGACGGACGGCTTCCCGTCCATGTGCATTTTGTCATGGACGAATTTAGCAATGTCGCCCTGCCGGATGAATTTGACAAGCTCCTTTCCACCATGAGGTCGAGGGAAATATCTGTATCCATCATCCTGCAAAATCTGGCGCAGTTAAAAGCCCTGTTCAAAGACACCTGGGAATCCATTGTGGGAAACTGCGACGAATTTTTATACCTTGGCGGCAACGAGCAATCCACCCATAAGTATGTGTCAGAGCTTTTGGGCAAGGAAACCATTGACACCAATACCTACGGACAGAGCAAAGGCAGAAACGGCAGCTACTCTATCAATTTTCAGCAATCCGGAAGAGAGCTTTTAACTCCCGATGAGGTAAGGATGCTGGACAACCGCTATGCCCTGCTCTTCATCCGTGGAGAAAGGGCGATTATGGATGACAAGTACGATATTCTAAAACATCCTAATTTAAAGCTGACTGTTGATGGCGGCAGTGAACCTTTCAGGCATGGTGATACGGAAAATGCTATTGACTGGAAAGCTGTGGAGTTGAATGAAAACAGTGATTATGAGCTTCTTTCTGAAGAAGAACTTGAAAACCTATCTTAATTATAAAAACAGGAGGAATGAATTTATGAAGTTATCAAAGAAAACTAAAAAGTCCTTTACAATCTATTGTGCGTTGGTGCTGATATTGTCCTTTGTCACCCCCGCTTATGCGGCAGGAGATCCACTTCAGGTGGTCAATAATTTATCTGACTTCATCTTCGGACTAATCCGCGCTATAGGGATGATTCTCTTAGGCTTTGGTATCGTGCAGATTGGCCTATCCCTCAAATCCCACGACCCTTCCCAAAGAGCTAACGGATTTTTGACCCTTGCAGGCGGTGTTATCATCACCTTTGCAAAAGAGATTTTGAATCTCATTACAGGCTAACAGGAGGTAAAAATGAAATTTCCAATTATAGAAAAGATGCACATCCATTCCCTTGATGGGGAGCTTCGAGAGGCCACGATATACAAGAAAATCGGCGCTAACGATTATCTTGCCGAATATAACGGCGTCAAATGCCATGCAATCTACAACCCGTTTGTCAATAAATTCT
This sequence comes from Clostridia bacterium, assembly GCA_018433015.1. GTDB lineage: Bacteria > Bacillota > Peptococcia > DRI-13 > SV3-B141 > SV3-B141. Next base: position 39,167 of record JAHDSB010000062.1, read on the forward strand.
ATGTGGATGATAAGTATGGCATTATTAGGGACAAAGCGCCCGGCAGGGATGAACCGGGGCCACTGAAAAAGTGATTATTATCTGACACGAAAAGCCTTGGAAACATTGATATAGTCAAGTGTTTTCAAGGCTTTTGTGGTATAATTATAGTATTAAAACAAGTGGGTGATACTATGATACAACAACAGGAAACAATGGTTTTAAGTCCTTATCTCGAAATATATGATTTAGTTATTCCGAAAGATAATATATTAAGAAGAATTAAAGAATTAGTCGACTTTTCCTTCATATATGATGAGCTTTTAGAAAAATACTGTTTGGATAATGGTAGAAATGCTATTAGTCCAGTTAGAATGTTTAAATATTTGCTATTAAAGTCTATCTTTGATTTATCTGATGTTGATGTAGTTGAACGTTCTAAATATGATATGTCATTTAAATATTTTTTAGATTTAGCTCCCGAAGATACAGTAATTGAACCCAGTTCATTAACTAAATTTAGAAAACTAAGGCTTAAGGACATGACTCTCTTAGATATGCTTATTAATAAAACCGTAACAATCGCAATTGAGAAGGGTATTATTAAATCTACATCAATTATTGTTGATTCAACTCATACAAAATCACGATATAATCAAAAATCGCCAAGAGAGATTTTAATAGAGTGTTCTAAAAAACTAAGAAAATCTATCTATTCTGTAGATGAAAATATGAAGAACAAATTTCCTGTTAAAAACACTGTAGATAAATTGGAAGATGAAGTTAAATATTGCCATGAATTAATTGAGGTTGTTGAGAATGAGTCTACACTTACTGATTATCCAAAAGTGAAAGAAAAACTTAATCTACTAAAAGAAATCTTGATTGACGATGTTGAACATTTGCAAATATCTAAAGATGAGGACGCCAAAACTGGACATAAAACTTCAGATACGTCCTTTTTCGGATATAAAACTCACATAGCTATGACGGAGGAAAGAATAATTACAGCTGCAATTATTACAAGTGGTGAGAAAAGCGATGGGAAACAATTAAAGAAGCTAATAGAAAAAAGTAAGGGAACGGGAATGGATATAGATACGGTAATAGGGGATAAAGCCTATTCTGATAAGGAAAACATACAACATACACTCAAAGAGAAGATACGACTTGTTTCAAAGTTAAATTCATCAATTACCCAAGGTACTCGTAAAAAAGAAGATGAATTTGAATATAACAAAGATGCTGGTATGTATGTTTGTAAAGCTGGACATATGGCATTTCGGAAAGTAGCGCAAAATAGATATAAGGATAAAAGAAATCCTAGAATCACATACGACTTTGATATAAATAGATGTCGTGTTTGTTCAATGAGAGAGGGTTGCTACAAGGAAGGTGCCACAAGAAAAACCTATTCTGAAACAATAAAATCACATATTCATATTGAGCAAGAGATATTTCAGGAAAGTGATTTTTTTAAAGCGAAAACTAAGGAACGCTATAAAATCGAGGCTAAAAATAGTGAACTTAAACATAGGCACGGATATGATATCGCATCATCTTCGGGTCTCATTGGTATGGAATTGCAAGGGGCACTAACAATATTTGCAGTTAACTTAAAACGAATTTTAGCATTAACAAAGTAATATAAAACGGGATTTATAAAAGAATTATTGGTTATAATCCTTAAAATAGATAAAAAAAGAGCTAGACTTGCTTGATTATTGAATCTTGCAATTTCTAGTTCTTTTTTTTGATATATTAGTTTACCAGGTCAAGGAAAAAAGAAACTTTTTCAGTGGCCTCGGATGAACCATGCCGGTAGCGATCACAAAGGCAGGCCCGCGTTTTATATGCGGGCTTTGCCTTAGAAATGAGGTGATTTTATTTGGGAAGCGGAAACTGGGTAATCGACAATCTTAATAACGCCCTGCAAACCTGGAATGATAAGCTGGCGGAAATCTGGCAGCTTGTCACCCAATCCCCTACGGAGTTTAAGGGGGGCGGTATCTGGAACGTCATTGTAAATATCCACGGCGCATTACAAGCCATCGGTCTTGCCCTGCTGGTGTTGTTTTTTGTTATAGGCGTAGTGAAGACTTGTGGTAGCTTTGCGGAAGTCAAGAAGCCCGAACACGCCTTAAAGTTGTTCATACGTTTTGCACTGGCAAAGGGTGTTGTCACCTACGGGCTGGAACTTATGATGGCGTTATTCAACATCGCGCAGGGGATTATCTCCACTATCATGAGCAGTGCAGGCTTTGGAACAACTACCGAAACTGTGCTGCCCGATACCATTGTGCAGGCTATTAAAGATTGCGGCTTTTGGGAGAGCATACCCCTTTGGGCGGTAACACTCATCGGCGGCCTGTTCATCACGGTGCTGTCATTCATCATGATTATGTCGGTCTACGGCCGATTTTTTAAGCTATACCTTTACACGGCAATCGCCCCCGTGCCCCTGTCCTCCTTTGCTGGAGAACCAAGCCAGAGCATCGGTAAATCCTTTCTAAAAGGCTATGCTGCCGTATGCCTGGAAGGAGCGATCATTGTTCTTGCCTGCATTATCTTTTCGGTCTTTGCTTCCTCCCCACCGGTGGTAGATACCAACGCCAGTGCTGTGACAATGGTGTGGTCCTATATAGGAGAGTTAATCTTCAATATGCTGGTGCTGGTGGGCGCAGTGAAGATGGCCGACCGTGTAGTGCGGGAAATGATGGGGCTTTAAGATCATCTGTAAAAGGAGGTTTCAACGTGAAATACCATGAAGAACTGGAAATGGAGAAAGAAAAACTATGCAGGCTTGTGGGTGAAGCCTTGAAAAATGGCACTCCTATCATACAGGATGAGGCAGTTATGGCGCAGAACCGCAAGGTTGATACATTGGTAGTCAGAATTCAAAGGGAGAAAATTCAATATAAGAAAAATCAGCAAGAAAGATAAGGCGAGAAATCCAATGGCGTTTGGTTGTAAGACGCTATTTTTTATATGGAGGTGATCTAATTTTGGAAGTGAAAATAAACCGGGAAATCCGGGATTATACTGAAAGCATGTTTTTCGGACTGTCCATGCGGCAGTTCATTTTTTCTGTCCTGGCCGTTGGAATAGCTGTTGCCATATACTTTATCCTGCTCAGTTATTTCGGCACAGAAACCGTTAGCTGGATGTGCATTTTAGGAGCTGCTCCCTTTGCGGCGCTGGGCTTTATCAAATACCACGGCATGACGGCGGAACAGTTTCTTTGGGCATATATCAAATCGGAATTTCTTATGCCAAAGAAGCTTACCTTTTACCCAACTAACATCTATTATGAAGCACTCAAAAACATTATTGCAAATCACGAAAAGGAGGAATTAAAACGCCATGATTAAGACACTTCAAAAAATCATGAAACAGGATAAAGAAAAGTTTGTTGTCCCTAAAGGAGTTCAGCAGGCAATTCCCATCCGAACTATCTGGCCGGATGGGATTTTTCGTGTGGGAAACAAGTTCTCCAAATCCTTTCGCTTTGAGGATATCAACTATGCAGTGGCCTCCAAGGAGGATAAAGAAGCCATGTTTTTATCTTACTCGGAGCTTTTAAATTCCTTTGACAGCGGAGCTACCACCAAAATTACCATAAACAATCGCCGCTTAAACAAAGCGGACTTTGAAAGCTCTATCCTAATCCCTTTAAAGGGCGACAGCCTGGACGAATATCGCAAAGAATATAACCAGATGCTTTTGGATAAGGCTACTGGAGCAAACAGCATTGTACAAGACAAGTATGTTACCGTATCGGTGGTAAAGAAGAATATTGAGGAAGCCCGAAACTACTTTTCCCGCATCGGCACAGACCTCATTACCCACTTTTCCCACCTGGGTTCAAAGTGCGTGGAACTGGATGCCATTGACCGACTTAGAATCTTTCATGACTTTTTCCGTGCAGGTGAGTAAACGGATTTTCATTTTAATATGTCCGATACTATGAGAAAAGGCCATGACTTTAAGGACTATATTTGCCCTGACACCTTCGAGTTTGAGAAAGACCACTTCCGTATGGGTAGCAAATACGGGCGTGTTATATTTCTACGGGAGTTTGCCAGCTACATCAAGGACAGTATGGTATCCGAACTGTGCGACTTAAACCGCAATATGATGTTATCCCTCGATATTATCCCTATCCCAACTGATGAAGCTGTAAGGGAAGTGGAAAATCGTCTTTTAGGTGTTGAGACCAACATTACCAACTGGCAGCGTCGGCAAAATCAAAGCAATAACTTCTCTGCTGTCGTTCCCTATGACATGGAGCAGCAGCGAAAGGAAAGCAAGGAATTCCTTGATGATCTGACTACCCGTGACCAGCGCATGATGTTTGCCGTTCTCACAATGGTACATGTGGCAGATAGTAAGGAACAGCTTGACAGCGACACCGAAGCCCTGCTGACTACTGCAAGAAAGCACCTGTGTCAATTCTCTACCCTAACCTATCAGCAGATGGACGGCCTGAACACAGTGCTGCCCTATGGACTGCGTAAAATTAATGCTATCCGTACACTGACCACTGAAAGCACGGCGGTGTTTATCCCGTTCAGAGCGCAGGAAATCTCCCACAACGGCGGCATTTACTACGGGCAGAATGTTATCAGTAAGAACATGATTATCGCCAACCGTAAATACTTATTAAACGGCAACAGCTTTATCCTCGGTGTCTCCGGTTCCGGTAAGAGCTTCACTGCTAAGAGGGAAATCGTGAACCAAATGCTTTCCAGTGACGATGACATTATTCTTATTGACCCGGAGCGCGAGTATTCTTCCCTTGTAAAGGCAATGGGTGGCGAGATTATCCATATTTCTGCAACTTCCTCCAACCACATCAATGCAATGGATATGAGCAAGGATTACGGTGATGGTGCAAACCCAGTCATTTTGAAATCCGAATTTGTTCTATCCCTTTGCGAGCAGCTTATCGGCGGCCAAAACCTGGGAGCAAAGCAGAAATCCTTGATTGACCGCTGTACAGCCAGTGTTTATAGAAAGTATATGCAAAGCAATTTCAAAGATAATCCACCCACTCTGCAGGACTTTCATGGGGAGCTTTTAAAGCAATCAGAACCGGAAGCCCAGGAAATCGCCCTTGCCATTGAATTGTTTACCAGCGGAAGCCTTAATACCTTTGCTAAGCCAACCAATGTGGATGTCAACAATCGTCTGATTTGTTATGACATACTTGACCTTGGGAAGCAGCTTCTTCCCATTGGTATGCTGGTGGTACTGGACAGTATCTTAAATCGTATTACGCAGAACCGAGCCAAAGGAAAAAACACTTTCATCATCATTGATGAAATCTATTTACTCTTTCAGCATGAATACAGCGCCAACTTTCTGTTCACCCTCTGGAAGCGTGTCAGGAAGTATGGCGCTTTTTGTACGGGAATTACACAGAATGTGGATGACCTTTTGCAAAGTCATACGGCTCGTACCATGTTAGCTAACAGCGAGTTTATTGTTATGCTTAACCAGGCCAGTACCGACCGAATTGAGCTTGCAAAGCTTCTAAATATTTCTGACCTGCAGCTTTCCTATATTACCAATGTGGACGCAGGCAATGGCCTGATTAAGGTGGGAAGTTCCCTTGTACCCTTTACCGACCAATTCCCGCGCAATACCAAACTCTATCGCCTTATGACCACCAGACCGGGAGAACAGGCACAAGTATAATAAAGGCTACAAAGCTTGAACGGCTGGCCGTTCTTCCGGTCAGCCGTTCATTTATTCAATTAAGGAGGAAAATTAAATGGAAAATATTCAGTTTGCGGACAAGGAACACAAGGCTTTTTATTATAAAATGCTTACTAAAACCCATAATGACGACGCCTATCATCGGGCGTTTTTTTATGCAATGGGAATTTGTGCGGAGACAAGACGTAATATCAATTCACTCTTTGATTTCAAAAATGGCGGGATTAACCCGTACGGCCTTTCAGCTCCATGGCAGACAGGCAGTACGCGCCGTCTGTGCCGTTTGGCTTTTAACCTTTGGAATGGCTTTTCAGAGGAAGGAAAAGAGCAATATTCCACCCCTTACGAATTGTTCGATTGCAGCTTTGCACCGTACTTCTTTGAAGCCATCCGGCTGCGTTATCCCGAATATTGCCGGAGCATAGAGCGCATAGCGCCCCGGTTAAGTGATAAAGCGAGATAACAAATATGCGAAACCCTGAAAGGAGGTGCGCTCATTGAAGGAAATTAAAACAAAGTCCACCATCAAGGATATTAAGGTACTGGATAAAACTGCTGATGTGTCCTATAGGGCGAAAAATGCCTATATTCGTACCAAGGAGCAGGCTGAACAGACACAGCGGCAGGAGCATGACAATGTTATAGAGTATGCAGAGGATAAAATCAGGAATGGGACAAAAACTGTTACCCGTGAAGCTGGCAATACTGTTGAGCGTCAGGGTAAAAAGATTATTTACAAAATCAAAGAGCGCCACAGTACAGGCACGGATACCAATTATACAGATACTGATGATAACTATAAGGGAGATCAGACCTCCTGTAAAGAAAGTAACAATCTCCAGATGGGTAAGCAAAATGGAGCTTCTACTAAAGGAAATCAAACCAAATCATACAAAGCCGGAAAATCACCGAAACAGAATAATGCTTCTATACAGGTAAAGCAATCAGTACAGCAAAAATCAGGTATTCAATCTAAAGTGAATGAAACAGCAAAGCGAAAATATACTCTTGCTAATACAAATGAATTAGCAAAACAGCGATTTATTCAAAGCAAAGCGAAAGTGCAACTTACCCTTAATAGAGAAATCCAGGTGAAGGAAACAAAAGCCTTACAAGGTATTCAAAGTCCTGTATTTAAGCCAGCCGAAAGAACAACATTGCACACCACTAAACCCAACATCAGCGGTGTAGGCCGAACTATCAAGCAGGGAGCTCCCTCCGAAAGAAAAGTAATAAAAGAAACTGCCAAGGGCACGATTAAAACCACGCAAAGGTCAGTCAAGACCGCGGAGCAGACCGCCAAGACTGGCGCAAAAACTTCTCAAGCGGCTTCTAAAGCTGTTACAAAAACTGCGCAGGCAACCGCAAGGGCCGCACAGCAGACAGCACGAGCGGCAAGGGCTGCTACCCAATTTACCATACGCATGGTCAAGCTGACTGTCAAAGCAACCGCTGCGATGGCTAAGGGACTTGTCGCTCTTGTGGGCACAGGTGGGACTGTCCTTGTCTTGTTCTTAATCATTATCGCTGTAGCAGCCTTGGTATCGTCTCCTTTCGGCATCTTCTTTTCCGGTGAAAACAAGGATGCAGAGGTAACGCCAATATCCAGTGTGGTACAGGAGGTCAATACTGAGTTTGCCGACAAGATTGAAAAGATCAAATCCGACCATAGCAATGTGGATAGTGTGGAGATTAATTATGCTGGCAGTGCCGATAATACACGGGTAGATAACTGGATGGATGTTACGGCTGTGTTTGCCGTCAAGACCGCAATGGATAAGGAAAACGGTATGGATGTGGCCACGATTGATACGACACGGATTGACCTCATCAAGTCTGTGTTTTGGGATATGAACCTGATTGATTATTATGTAGAAACCATTGAGCATACGGAAACGGAAACTGTAGATAACGGGGATGGCACGACCAGTGAGGGAACTACCACAACCTACGAACACATTCTTCACATCACCATCACCAGCAAAACCGCTGAGCAGCAGGCTGATGTATACGGCTTTACCGATGACCAGAAGGATATTATGAAAGAAATGCTGTCCGGGGAATTCCGACCCATGATGTACGCTCTGCTGAGTTTGGATGAAGATTACGGGCCTGACCGCTGAACAGCTTCAAAATCTCTATAACAACCTGCCAGTATGTGAATTAGGCGGCGAAGTTGTCAAGTTGGCTCTATTTCGATTGGGTGATCCTTATAGCCAACCAAAGGCCGGTCAGGGTGATTACACCGATTGCAGCTATCTTATACAATGGTGCTATCATCAATAGGGCATATCCCTTTCCCGTACAGCAGCTCAGGGTGAATACTGCGTAGACAATGGTCTTACCATTAGTCCCGCCAATCTTGCTCTGGGAGACCTCATATTCTTTAGCAATGATACCAACGGACGATTTATGAATATAACCCATGTTGGAATATATGCATGGGGTGGGATGATTGTAGATGCTTCATCCTCGAAAGGGCAAGTAGTATACCGCAAGCTATTCAGTGGGCAGGTACTTTATGGGAGACCAGGAATTTCACGAAATTGAGTAATATTAGTTAAGGAATGTAATTTCCTTAATTTACAAAACCGGACATCGAAAGGGATGAAATATATTTTTTTATTGTGAAAAGTTTTTACATAAGGAAGTGGCGACATAGAGTAGTTGAGTGAAATAAATCAAGCAACAGTTAGTGAGCTTGTGAACAGCAATACAGAATACTGGATGTGTTTCAGTGTTTTATATGGATGCGTTAGTTAATTATAATTATGCAATTTCCATTTCATAACAAAAACTTTATTAAGGGGTGGTTAATATTATTTGACATAAACAAATAATTGGTTGACAAAGTCAAGTAAAATGATATATATTTAAATCATAAATCAATAAGAATGAAAGGATGATATTTATGAAAAAAAGTACACTTGATAACAAGATCGACCAAGTACGAAAATTCAACCGTTTTTTTACACGGAAGATAGGTGTCTTACGTGAAGGATTATTACACAGTTCATATTCCCTAACAGAGGTGCGAATACTGTTTGAAATTGCTAATAGTGATAATCCAACGGCTACAAAGCTAAGCCGTGAGCTGGGCCTGGATGCCGGCTATCTTAGCCGTATTCTGGCTCGCTTTGAGGAACAGGGACTTACTGAGAGAGTTCGTTCAGAGCAGGATGGCCGACAGTTTCTTATTCGTCTTACACAGGAAGGCATGAAATTATTTTCACTTTTAGATCAACGCTCACGGGATGAGGTTGCCGAGATATTGAATGAGCTTAGTGAAGAAGAACAGCAGAAGTTTCTAAAATCTATGCACGATATTGAAAATATCCTTGATAAAAAAAACTTTAAGTTCTCTGAAGCATTTTTTCTAAGAACTCATCAGTCAGGAGATATGGGTTGGGTTATCCACCGTCATGGTGTACTGTACGCGCAGGAATATGGTTGGGATGAACGTTTTGAGGCGCTTGTAGCTCAGATTGCAGCGGAGTTTATTAACAACTACAAGCCTGAACGTGAGAGATGCATAATCGCAGAAATGAATGGTGAAATTGTTGGTTCGGTGTTCGTTGTTCAAAGCAGTGAGACTGTGGCTAAACTGCGACTCCTTTTAGTGGAACCAAAAGCACGTGGATTGGGACTTGGAAGCCGTTTGGTGCAAGAGTGCATTACCTTTGCGAGGCGTGCCGGTTATCAGAAGCTTGTTTTATGGACCAACAGTGTACTTGAAGAAGCACGGCATATTTATGCAAAAGCTGGATTTAAACTGGTAGAACAGGAAGAACACCATAGCTTTGGAAAAGACCTTATTGGGGAGACGTGGGAGCTGGTTCTTTGATGAGAAGTCCTCAAACAAATTCTGGAACTGAATCAGGACAAAACTTTTCGCAGATTTGTCTGTTGATTTGTTCTAATTTGCTTACCTCCATAGGGGGAGGAACTGTATTAAGCGCAGCAAAAGGTATCTCAGGATTAACAGTATTTGGAAGTGGATCTATTTTTGCCTTTTTATCCGGAAGTGCACTTAGCTTAGGATTGCTAATAACAGTAAAATCATACTCTAAAAGTCGTGTATTGACCTATATTTCTATTGCAACTATCCTTAGTTCTATTACACTTTTGAGCATTGTTTTGGGGAACGCACTACTCATAGAGAAAAGCTTGCCTTTGTCTGGGGCTATGGCATGGATGTTTTTGATTGTTTTAATAATAAGATATGCATTTTGGTTCCTGAATCGATCACTACGCTCTAACATTGCTTCCATGATAAAGACCTCATGGCTTGCTTTGACAGAAGCTGCTTATTTTCTTGGGTTCATTATTGGCTTATTATTAAGACCTATTGCCTTATTAGCGGGTGGCAATATTATAAGAGTTCTAATTTTTGATATCCTTTTGCTGTTTATTGTTGCGGTCTTTGATTATTTACAGCAAAAATATGCCTGTGATAATCATAGCCAACACGTATACATCAAGAGGGGCAGAATAATTAAACAGCCATTTTTTTTATACCTTACAGGAGCATTAACATTTTTGACTGTTGCGTTTCAAGTAACGATTTTTCATTTTGCAGACAGTGTAGCCCAGGCCGGTATGCCTGTTCCTAACACTATAGCAGATATTATACTTGCTCTGTTTTATGCAGGGGTAGCGGCAACGGCCACATTGTGTTTTTATTGGAAGCCTGACGTAGAAATTGTTGATAATAGATCAGTTCGAATTTCATTGCAATTAAATGGACGGATAGTCAGTATTCCTTTTTCATTGCTGGTTTTGCTTTCAGGCTTGCTGATTTTCCTGGGGATTTTTGGAATTACTACTGCAACCAACTTAAGGAGTGATTCAACACTATGGTTAATGATCAGAGTAATTTCATTTTTATCAATAGGTATAGGAGCAGGTTTATTTGAATTTTTGTTTCTTAGCATAATTGGCAGGATTAACTCATGGGGAAACTCGACGGTAGCTTTAGCAATTGGGCTTGTTTCTACTGGTGCTACAGTTGTAATGTTCCTTATGCTGCAATGGAAGCTGTACCCTGTAAGTAGGTTAGTTATCATTGTAATAGGGGCTTCATTAAGTATCTTTTTAATAGAGAAGGCTAAATTCCATAAAGACAAATTATATTAGTCAGGGTTTGGGCAGTGGATAAAGTTAGAAATCGATAGTAAAGTGATAATTTTTAGTAATTAAGTTAATCAAAAGGAGGGAAAATTAATGTCTTCAACTAAAAAAGCAGTTTACTTTTTTTGTATGAACTCAAATATCGACCCAGTTGCAGGTCATGTTTTTAATGCACTATCAGAAGTGTGTAGTTTAAATGAGACAGATATTAATATTGATAATAATCCGGTGCTAAAACATTCGGATGATATAGGTAATGAATTCTATTTCGTTAAAACTTATAAAGTTGTTTGCCATGATTACAGATATTATCTGCCCATTATGAACCGTTATTTTTCTGATTTTGATATGGCAGGCCTTGTGACATGGCATGAGGGGCAAAATGCTCCGGATGGAATCCTATCAGTTCATACAACAGGAGATGTAGATACCGGTAATTTTGGAAACGCTAATCCTGTTTACATGCACAATTTATTATGGTCATTGGAGAAAAATCGAATTGATGCCGGATTAGAGGATTTTAGGATTACCACGGAAGCAACTCACTGGTCTGGTATAATCAATAATGGTGGTACTCCAGATATGATACCTCAGTTTCCAGTACCATTAGTTGATATTGAGATTGGGAGTACCCCACATAGCTGGTCAAACTACTCTGCAGCAAAAGTTATTGCACAGGCTCTTACCAACGTTTTTAATAATAGTGGTAAAACACTGAAAAACTTGCTTTGCGTGGGTGGTGTTCATTTTGAATCGGCTTTTGCAAGCGCCGTATTACAGACTTGGGAAGACAATGCTTTTGGTATATCTCATATAATTCCCAACCACTGGTTGATTACAGGACAGTATGAAGGTGAAGGTGGGCAAGCAAAATTTGAAAATTGCATAAAGTCCATTAGAAGCGGTATCGTTGGTATTGTATTTCATGATAATTTAAAGGGTGCATACAAGGAACAGCTCAGAATACTTGGAAAGAAATATAATATTCCTGTTTTTAAGCATCAATTGCTACGTCGACCTTCAGATATTCCTTGGAATGAATAAAACAGTTTTTTGTCTCTTAGGGGGTTATTTGTGTAATTTTTAATGAAGATATATCTTGATATTGGCAAGTAAATACGAGAGGACTGGGAGCTATGTGAACGGAAAAGCAGAACTTCTAAGTTAAGCTATTAAAACTCAAAACGGCCAGAAAGAAAACTTGATGGGATCAATAAAGCGCTTTATTTCTTTTAAGATGTTACGGTTGCTGGTTCGACTGCCGTGAAAATTATTCTTATTTATTGATTTAGGCGCCATTATTGTAAATGACAATTAAACTATCAGTGTTAAGGGCAAACCTGTCAAAAGGCAGGGACGCAAAGCCATAGGGTCTAAGGTGCTTTTAAGCACTATGACAGCCTGGCCGCCGCAGAAATTATGTGCATAACCTGCCCTTTCTTAAGCGGCAGGTTTTTTATCTTTTGAGCACAGAATTTGTGATTTCTGTGTGAAAGTCCACTATGAGGGCTGAGAATAACAAATGTGCGGGCCTATTTTGAAAATATGTACCGTTTTAATAGCAACATATGACTCATTATATGAAAGAGGATTTTAGCGAATTAAATTATATATAAAAAGGAAAATTTTAGCGGCTAAAAGACTCCCTTTTTATATACGTTTTCTATCATTGCCCTCTAAAAGTGCTTTTATGGTTGCTGTAGCTACATCTATTGCGTATGAGTCACAAAGGGATATTAATCTTATCAAGTTCTCTTGTTTACTATTATTACTATCCCGCTCTGGATAAAAGATGGTATCCGCGGATATACCCAATTCTCGGACAAGCCTAAACAGGAGATTGTAGCTCGGTTTCTTGTTCTCGTTCTCAATTGACATGAGATAGCGAGGAGATATATTTAAGATTTCAGCTAATTGTTCTCGTGTATGTCCTTTTGCATTTCGTGCAGCCTTCAGGATGCTGCCAAGTTTATCGATGTTATTAAGTTCCATCCGTTCACCTCCAATAACAGTTTACAGATCGCGTTATGAAGGTGAAACGATTGGGCAGAACCATATAAATAGGAAGTATTAGTTCACATTTGTTTAAGAAGCTGTGTAAATAGAGTTTACATAGAAGTCAAATGAAATAAGGCGTAACCCGCCCAACAAAAAAAACGTGAGTTTGGCGGGAAGTTTTCGTATGCCCAAATAATCATCCCCTCCAAATCCACAAGTTTGGAAGGGGTTTTTTATGCTCACTCGGTATGTGACAAAAATCCAGTGGCTACTATTGAAAAGCGATTGGGCGCATAGAGAAACAGATATCAATTTATACACTGTAGTTAATGGTGAACTATTAAAAAAATCTTATTCAGGTCAGGGGGCAAATGCCGCCATCAAGTAGAACTATCAGAACTTAAAAATAGGAAATATAATGCCATAAACGCTCGGTTGGATTATACCCAACTGGGCGTTTTTTGTCATATAAAGAGTAACAGTGTCGGTTGTCGTTCTCCACCCTCTGTTTTGGTTTTTACAAAAAAATCAAAACGGAGGTTTGAAAAATGAAAAAAATTAACTTACGGGATTACTATCCTTTTTATATATCTGACTTCCTTATTGAAGTAGATGATGAAATGGTGCTATTACTGAAACACTTTGAGCTGGACGAAAATGCCTACCAATTGCGTACATATAGGCACAAAGCCTATTACTCGCTTGATCGGAATGATGGTATTGAACATGAAATTATGTTTATCTCATTGTCTCCTCAAGAGATCTACGAAAGGAAAGTCACCAACCAGGAATTGTATACTGCAATCAATAGCCTGCCGGAAAAACAGGCAAAGCGTATATATGCTCATTTCTTTTTGGGCATGAGCAAAGCAGCCATTGCAAAAGCAGAGGGCATCCATGAAAGTACCGTTCGGGAATCCATTAACGGAGGACTAAAAAATATAGAAAAATTCTTAAAAAAGTTTTTCTAATACCCCCGATTTTGCCCCGAAAATGAAATGGCTATTAGAGGGACAACTTCTACCCCCTCTGCTGAACTTTGACAACTAAATAGGTGTTTTTCCGGTACGTTCCCCGTATATCCTGAAAGGGAAAGCCAGATTGCAGGTACGCCAAGACCACCTGTCCGGTATTATTCGGATTACAACCGAAGTATCACTACCATTTCGGTCAGATAAAGGTCAGGTGTGAGCGGTTAATACCCATGCAATAAATAAATGTCGGTTACATTTAAGGCGAAGACACATACGGAGGGATAATGATACTTCCGTCCAGCCACAGCCCTGCACAAGCAGGATCACGCAATGGGGGCGGCTTGCAGAGAACCTGGGAGAGGTGTAATTCCTATGAGGACGGTCAGCCGCCGTTCGCCGGAAAATCTATGAACAATAAAACCAAAACAGAAATGCAGGTTAGGGGTGCGCTTATTTGTACGAGTTACATGTGTATCCAATTATGAGCGTACCCCTGATTCTGTAAATTTAAGAAACACTGGAGATTAAAGGGGGATTTTCATGAAAGATAGATTAATTCGATATAGTATGCAGATTGCCATGTTAGGGCAATTATTGTCTTTGGCTCTAATAACAGAGAAAGAATTTACCCTAATCAAGAATAAACTGATGCAGGATTATGGTGTTATTTCAGACCTGACATCTTAATTCGTACATTTGTCATATAGCCGATAGATTATTATACTGATTCCGTGATAATAAAAAGCTGAAAGGGGGACTTTATGATGCATGAAGTTGAAGTAATCAAAGCAAATAGAAAAATATCTGAGCGTACAGCTGGAAGGGTAGCAGATATTCTGCGTGTTGCTCCTTATGCAAGGGTTAGTACGGATTCAGAGGAACAATTAAATAGTTATAAATCGCAGGTTACATATTATACGGACTTGGTAAATAAGCGCAAGGATTGGGTGCTGGTAGATATTTATGCAGATGAAGCGATAACGGGTACACAGGTAACAAAACGTGAAAACTTCCAGCGTATGATTAATGACTGTATGGATGGAAAAATTGATATGATTATTACAAAATCCATATCAAGGTTCGCAAGAAATACGTTGGATACATTGAAATATGTACGTATGTTGAAAGAACGAAATATTGCTGTGTTTTTTGAGGATGAGAACATCAATACAATGACAATGGACGGCGAATTGCTGCTTGTCATATTAAGTTCTGTGGCACAGCAGGAGGTTGAGAACATTTCAGCTAATGTTAAAAAAGGTTTAAAGATGAAAATGAAGCGTGGTGAACTGGTTGGCTTCCAAAGCTGTTTGGGGTATGATTATGATCCTACCGATAAGAGCATTTCTATCAATGAAGCAGAAGCCCAGGTGGTACGCTACATATTTGATAGGTATGTCGACGGCGCGGGTGCTTATGTTATTGCAAAAGAGTTAACCAGCCTTGGATATAAAACCAGGTATGGCAATACCCAATGGCACGATACCACCGTTTTAGGCATTATTAAAAATGAAAAATACAAGGGTGATGTTTTGCAGGGCAAAACATTTACCGTTGATCCTATATCAAAGAGAAGATTGGATAACTATGGTGAGGAGGATCAATTCTATGTAAAAAATCATCATGAGCCTATAGTTAATGAAGAAGTTTTTGAAAAAGCACAGGCAATTTTAAACCGGAGAGGTGCCAGCCGCCGCGGTGTTGAAAAGGGGAAACGTGAGAAATACAGCAGAAAATATGCTTTCAGCAGCAAGCTGGAGTGCGCTTTTTGCGGAGGTAATTTATCGCGTCGAAACTGGCATAGCGGAACTGTTCATGAAAAGGTAATCTGGCAATGTGTAGCTGCCACTAAGAAAGGCAAGAAATATTGTCCACACAGTAAAGCAATCGAAGAAAATATTCTTGAAAATGCTTTTGTTGAATCGTACAAATTGTTATGCGATAATAATTCTGATGTGCTGGATGAGTTAGTAAAAAGAATGGAAGCTGTTTTAAAGAGTAACGATTTTCAAAAGCGGCTTGTAAAAGTGGAGAATGAAATTCAAGCCGTTGAACAGAAGCGAAACAGATTGATTGACCTTCACCTGGAAGAAAAGATAGATAAATCTGCTTATGAAAAGAAGTACGAGGAATTTGAACTGATTTTGGATGACCTTATGAGTGAAAAAGAGCAATTAGAGCAGTCTTCTCAAGAAGAAATTGACCTTGGAAAACGGATTGAGCATTTCCGAAAGGTGCTTGAGAAAAATGAGATTTTATCTACCTTTGACCGTTGTGTATTTGAAAGTATTGTTGATAAGGTTATTATTGGAGAAGTTGATAAGGATGGAAATCCTAACCCATACAAGCTTACTTTTGTTTATAAAACCGGATTTTATAATACTGTGCAGAGCAAAATGCATAAGCAGTTTAAAAAAAAGAGACGGCAAAATGATGTGGTAGATTTGCCTTCCTTTACCTCGACCGACACACGTTGAGTGTGTTGTCTTGATGTCAAGGGTGGAGAAATAGGACTATTCGAAACATTGATAAATAAAGGGTTTTCAAGGTTGGAGGATTTTCTGCCCAATGTCTGGCAGTGCCTTTTAACCTTGAAAATCCTTATTTTTATTTATTGAGGAAACAGTTCAATCGCAAAAAATTGCGTAGGGTTGTGGAGACAGATTAGATAACTTCATAGGGTTGTGGAGATAGGTTAGATTAAACATTCCCTAATTTTGAAATGAAGGGTTATCCATATTTCTATATTATAGATATACATATATTAATATTTGAGTTGAAAAAGTAATTACATTTCAAGTATAAATAGTCATTTCAATAGACTGATTTTCTTGGTATAATAAAAAGAAAAAGCAGGTGTGGATATGGAAAGTGAAGATAAAATACAAAAACAGCCTATGGACTTTTATAATATGTCAGATTTTTTAAGAGGGCAATCCTCGAAATTAATAACTAAATTATCTGATGAGGATAGGACAGCTTTCGTTTTAAAAAATGGAAAGCCTATTGCTGTTCTACTGTCTAATGAACGCTATGAAAGGCTTTTGAAATCGGGTATTGATATAACAGAATATTAAAGATGAGCGAGGTAAAATGAATGGCCGTGAAAAAATCAGAACTATATTCCCTACTATGGGAAGCGTGTAATAAACTAAGAGGTGGCGTAGAGCCGTCAAGATACAAAGACTACGTACTTGTATTGTTGTTTTTTAAATACGTATCAGATAGATACAAGGGACAGCGATTTGCTGAGTTTACAGTAAGCGAAGGTGCATCATTTGATGACTTAATTGCTGCGAAGGGCAAGAGTGATGTCGGTGAACGAGTAGATAAGATTATCCAAAAGTTCCTAGAGGAAAACCGTCTTCAAGGTTCTCTTCCTGATGTTAGTTTTAATAACCCGGATGAATTGGGTTCTGGCAAGGAACTAGTTGATAAAGTTTCTGGACTTATTGCTATATTCCAAAATCCTGCTATTGACTTCAGAAGTAACAGAGCTAGTGGTGATGACATCATCGGAGATGCTTATGAGTACTTCATGATGAAATTTGCTCAAGAGTCTGGTAAGAGCAAGGGTCAATTTTATACACCTAGTGAGGTGTCACGTATCATTGCTAGACTTATTGGTATTGGTGATATTAGACAAGAAACAGGTAAAAAGTGGACACTTCATGATCCTGCAGCGGGCAGTGGTTCTTTATTAATTCGTGCAGCAGATGAAGCTCCTATGGATGAAAACGGTGACTCTATAGTTACAATATTTGGTCAGGAAAAATACCCTGATACTGCAGGTTTAGCAAAGATGAACTTTATCCTACATAACAAAGGTACAGGTGAAATTAAAAGTGGTAATACATTAGCAAACCCAGCATATACTGATGATTTTGGTGGGCTTAAGAAATTTGACTTTATTGTTATGAATCCACCTTTTTCTGATAAGGACTGGACAGATGGAATCAAACCATCAGAAGATAAATTTAAGAGATTTGATGGGTATGGCATTCCACCAGAAAAGAATGGTGACTATGCTTGGTTTTTACACGTCTTAAAGGCCTTAGATAGTAATGGTAAGGCAGGGATTATTCTGCCCCATGGTGTGCTATTTAGAGGGAATATAGAAGAGACCATTAGAAAAGCAGTTCTTGATAAGCGATACATAAAGGGCATAGTTGGTCTGCCTGCTAATTTATTTTACGGCACAGGTATTCCTGCTTGTATCATAATTATTGATAAAGAAAATGCCGATAATCGTGAAGGTATCTTTATGGTAGATGCAAGCCGTGGATTTAAGAAAGACGGTAACAAAAATCGCCTTCGTGAACAAGATATTGAGAAGATAGTACAAACATGCATAAATAAAGAAGAAATTATGGGATATTCTCGCTTTGTTACCTATAAAGAAATCTTAGAAGAAAACGATGGTAATTTGAATGTTCCTCGATATATCCAAAAGATTGACGATACATTGCCGCAAAATATTTCATCCCATCTAAAGGGTGGAATTCCGGAAGTTGATATTGATTCAATAGAAAAACTATGGAAAGTTTCACCAAAGTTAAAACAAGAGCTATTTACCCGTGTTGATGAAAAGCATAACGTCTATAACCTTGCTACGTCACCAAACGAGATAGAAACGGTTATCTCTGAGGATGAAAATATCAAGAGCCAAAAGGATACCGAGTGTGGTGAACTATTCGGGGCTTGGAGAAATGCAGTAAAAAATGTGCTATTAAATATCAATGTAGATACAAATCCAAGGAGTTAATTCGTAACATTGGCCTTGAAATCTTGCATGATTTCGAATCGGCACAGCTTTTAGACAATTATGATGTGTACGATTTCTTGCTAAATTATTGGAATGAGAAAATGCAAGATGATGTGTATGTAATTAAGGCTAGTGGATATGAGGCTGGTCGTGAGATTGAATATGTATATGCTCAAAAGAAAGCAAAAGATGAAAGTGGAGAAGAAATAAAAGTTGACGATACCTCTAAAATGAAGTCGTTTGAAGGGGCGTTAATCTCAAGAGAGATTATCGAGAATGAGTATTTTGAAAAAGAGTTAATTGTTCTTAATAAGTTGAGAGAAAAATCAACATTGCTTGAATCTGAAATAGATGAAATGCGTGAAGAAGAATCTGGCGATGAAGGTTTGCTGGTAAATGCCCTAAATGAAAAAGGTGACAGCATTCCAAAGGCAAATCTTAATAAACGGATTAAGGAACTCGAAAGTAAAAAGACCTCACCTGTAATGAGCGATATTACAAAGTTGATTGAATTGTTAGATGAGGGCAATACAATTGAAATGGAGCAAATCGTTCAAGATAACAGTGAGCTAAAGGGCTACGAACTTAGAAATAAGAATGGGTCATTTGGTAAGGCCAAGCTAAAAGCCGCATTAAAAGAGGCAAACGAAAAAGCGGTTATGCCTGAAATTTATGCAGATGAATATAACGCTCTGCTTGCATATCAGGCTAAGGTTTCAGAAAAAGAAGAATCTGATAAGGCTATCAAAGAGGCACAAAAGACACTTGATGAACTAGTGCTTGCTAAATATGGCGAATTATCAATTGATGAAATTAAGCACTTGCTTTTTAATAAGAAATGGATGGCAAGACTTGAGGGTGATATTGTAGATGCAATTGATCAAGTATTAAATGAACTAGCATCAAAAGTGGTGTTAATCGCAAAACGCTATGAGCATACTCTAGGTGAGATTGAAGAAAAGACAGCTCAGTCAAAGATTAAGGTAAAGTCTGCTCTGGAAAGGATGGGGTACATATGGTAGCTTATCCTAGTGATTGGAGTGAAAGCATTCTTGATGATGTCATTAAAATAAAAAGGGGTGCATCCCCTCGTCCAATAGAGAGTTATTTAACTTTCAGTTCATCAGGAGTGAACTGGATTAAAATTGGCGATGCCCCACAAGATGGGAAATATATTATTTCTACGGCAGAGAAAATAACAAAAGATGGGGCTAAGCGTTCGGTACGGGTATGTCCAGGTGATTTTATTTTATCAAATTCAATGAGTTTTGGGAGACCCTACCTTTTAAAAATTGATGGGTGCATACATGACGGATGGTTAAGGCTATACGATTTTCAAAATGAAGTTGATAAGGACTTTCTTTATTATTTGCTTTCATCATCAAGTGTCAAGGGGCAATATGATTCTTTTGCTGCCGGAAGTGGAGTCCAAAATCTTAATAAAGAGGTTGTAAAAAAAGTACAAGTTCATTTACCCTTGCTCGCTGAACAACAAGCCATCGCCTCTGTTCTATCCGACTTCGATGAGCATATCAATAATCTAGCAAAGCTTATCGAAAAGAAAAAAGCTATCCGTGATGGTGCTTTGGAGGATTTGGTTAGTGGCAAAACTAGGGTTGATGGTTTTGAAAAGGAATGGGAAACTGTTTCTTTTAACCAAGTGATTAAACCAAAAGCAAGAATTGGATGGCAAGGTTTAAAAAAGGAAGAGTATTTAAGAAGTGGATACAGTTATTTAATTGGGGGCACTGATTTCCATAATGGAAAGGTCAATCTGGAGAACATATCATACTTATCAAAAGAACGATACGATATGGATTCAAATATTCAAGTCGAGTCAAATAATGTACTGGTAACAAAGGATGGAACGATTGGTAAGGTAGCACTGGTTCCTAAATTGGATAAACCAGCAACTCTGAATAGCGGAGTTTTTGTTTTCAGAACAACGTCTAGCCTTCTTCCAACGTTTCTCTATAGAGTTTTGTTGTCCTCAATTTTTAAAGAGTTTATTAATACATTGTCCGCAGGTTCTACAATAAAGCATCTATATCAAAAAGATTTAAGTAATTTTGAGTTTAGAATGCCACAGGATATCAGAGAACAACAAGCCATCGCCTCTGTCTTAACAGCTATGGATGAAGAAATCGAATCTCTCGAAATAGAAAAAGAGAAGATAATGGGAATTAGAGAAGGTGCAATGGATGACCTTTTAACAGGCCGTGTGCGTCTTAAATTATAGGGAGGTTAAGTTTATGTCTGTTGATTTAGAAAGAAAATTACAAAATAAGGTCCTCCACTGGTTAATAGATAAAGAAAAAGACGGTGGTTTAGGCTACACATATCTTGGCAACCTTGAAGATCAAGACAACACACCAGTTAAAGAGGACTTGCTAAAGAAGAATCTAGAAAAGCGCGGTTATACGAAAGACCAAATTTCAAAAGCAGTAAATGAACTTGTTACTAAGGCAAGTAATCAAGTGGATAGCTTATATCAAACCAATAAAGAGGTCTATTCCCTACTTCGTTACGGAAAGCAAGGTGTAAAGGACGATAATAAAAATCGTCAAACTGTGCATTATATCGACTGGGATAATGTAGAGAATAATGATTTTTATGTTGCTGAAGAAGTAAGTGTACTTTGTTTTAATCAGATAGAAAGAAAACGTCCTGATGTGGTGCTGTATATAAACGGCATCGCTCTAGGCGTATTTGAGTTAAAGCGTTCATGCGTTAGTATTGGCGAAGGTATTCGTCAAAATCTTACAAATCAAAAAAAAGAGTATATTCAGCCTTTTTTTAGTACCGTTCAATTAATTTTTGCAGGTAATGAGGCAGAGGGGCTTAAGTACGGTACTACCGAAACGGCTGAAAAGTATTTTCTTAAATGGAAAGAAGATATCAAAGCCACCGATGACCTTTCCGCAACTATCAAGGATATTCAATCTAAAGAAAAGAATAAGCTAAGAGATGCTATAGTCTCTCTTTGTCAAAAAGAACGTTTTTTATCGTTGATTTATGACTTCATTATCTTTGATGCTGGAGTGAAGAAGGTTACAAGACATAATCAATACTTTGCAAATATTGCTGCAAGGAAAAGGATTATTGAAAAAGAGGGAGGTATCATTTGGAATACACAAGGTTCCGGTAAGTCGTTGATAATGGTTTGGCTGGCTAAGTGGATTATTGAAAATTTGGCAGATAGCCGTGTAGTTATCATTACAGACCGTGATGAGCTTGATGACCAAATAGAGAGCCTATTTATTGATGTTAATGAGAAAGTTAAAAGAGCAAAGAGTTGCTCTGATTTAAGAGAAATACTAAATAAAAATGATGATTCTATCATATGCTCTTTAATTCATAAGTATGGACACAATGCAGGTAAACAATCCGATGTGGATCAGTATCGGAAAGAGTTATTAAAGGACTTACCTGCTGACTTTAAGGCAAAAGGAAACATTATTGCCTTTATTGACGAATGCCACCGTACAAACTCGGGGAAATTACACGAGGCTGTTAAAGTATTGATGCCTGAAGCAGTGCTTATAGGTTTTACAGGAACACCGCTACTTAAAAAGGACAAGAAAACCAGCCTTGAAACATTTGGATCGTATATTCACACTTATAAATTTGATGAGGGTGTGGAAGATGGCGTTGTTCTTGATTTGCGTTATGAGGCAAGAGATGTTGACCAAGATCTATCCAATAAGGAAAAGGTAGATTTGTGGTTTGATAATAAAACCTTTGGTCTTACTGAAAGAGCAAAGACAAATTTAAAACAGAGTTGGACTTCAATCAATAAACTATATAGTTCAAGACAAAGACTTGAGAAAATTGCAGGGGACATTATCTTTGATATGAATTTAAAACCGCGCCTTAAAAATGAACGTGGAACGGCTATGCTGGTTGCCAACAGTATATACGAGGCTTGTAGATATTGGGATATCTTTACTAGCAATGGCTTTAATAGGTGTGCTGTTGTCACCTCTTACGAACCTTCAGCCGCTAGTGTAAGAACTGCTACGAGCGACTTATGTATTTGTCAACTGAAAGTTCCCCTGTATTATAGATGAAATTTCCCCTAGAGGAGTAAAAAAATTATTGTTCTTCAAGCCATCGTTTTGTTTCTTTTAGCCTGTAAGAATTTCCATTCATATTCACTATATATGATTTA
>JAHDSB010000058.1 GCA_018433015.1 Clostridia bacterium
AGTTGAAATTCAGAACGAACAGTCTATATTTGCAATTTTGTATATGTTATAATTAAAGTGAGGAAGAGTATATTATCAGTGAAGTTAAGCTTTTATTGTTTCGGGGGTGCCTAGCACAACCCGAAATTAGCTACGCCAAACATTCACCAATCGTACCGTTTACGAAAAGGGCACTCTTAATAGGAGCGCCCTTTTCGTAAACATTGATGTAATTAATAGTCTTTTTTCTTTACTGGAATCCAAATTTCGCTTCTATACTTAGGATTCCCAGTGTCTGGACTCTCACTCCATAAAATTTCAGGACCTTCAACCGCCTCGTATCCTGATGATGGAAACCACTCTGAATATATCCTACCCCACACATTTTGAAGTGTTTCCGGGAATGGTCCAATCGATTCAAATACAGCCCAAGTACTAGCATCAATTTTTAATACATCAAATTCTGCTGTTTCATCACTTGAAGTTGCTACACCGATGTAATGATCTAGTTCTCCTCTTTCTTCCATTCTTCCTTCCGAGAAATTAGTGGAAGCACTAATAATACCTGTTGGTTCTACATTTGAAATTGCTTTTAATTGTTTAATAACATCCGTGGTTAAAAGTTCAGTCATTTTTGCAATCTCTGGATTGACACCTTTAAAAATAATTGGAACTCTCTTCTTAAATCCTACTAACTTAAAAGGTCCTTTCTCAACAATACGATAGTTCATTTCGCATCCTCCTTTAATTGATAATTGAAAGGTCATTCGAGGATAAGCTTTTAATTGTGTATTCTCACTCCTTGCCTCAGAAGGGAGAATGCCATGCAGGGAATGAAAAGCACGGGAAAATGAATCAGCCGAATTATAGCCATATTTGACGGCTACATCAATTATTCTCAAATCCCTATCTTTCAGATCAAGTGCAGCCAACGTCAGTCTTCTTCTCCGAATATATTCTGATAAACTTATGCCTGCTAAAAAAGAAAACATCCGCTTGAAATGATACTCTGAACAATAAGCGATTTTAGATACTTCACTATAATCAATTTCCTCTGTTAAGTGCTCTTCAATATATGCCAATGCATTATTCATACTTCTTAAAGAATCCATCAAACAACCTCCTTTCATCATCAATATTATCAGAGGATGCATTTACCCATCCGACAATCTGTGCACAATGTAGTCGACTCACCTTATTCGGGAAACCCTTTAGTTTACATTTGTTTATTCATTAATTGCTCTAACCCTGCTTCGGATGTTAACATTTCAAGATTATTAAATATTTCCTCTTCGCTCCAATTCCACCATTGAAGCTTTAGCAAGAATTCAACCTTTTCATCACTAAATCGCTTTTTGATAAATTTAGCTGGATTCCCACCATATATTGTGTATGGTTCAACACTTTTTACTACTGTTGAGTTAGCGGCAATAATCGCACCATCACCAATTTTAATACCCGGCATAATGGTAACATTCTGTCCAATCCATACATCATTTCCAATCACTGTATCACCCTTGAATGGTAACTGCTCTATTGTTGGAGTTACCTTTTCCCAACCACTGCCAAAGATATTAAAGGGATAGGTTGTAATTCCATCCATTCTATGATTTGCACCATTCATAATAAACTTAACACCCTCTGCAATTGCACAAAACTTGCCTATTATAAGTTTATCCCCTAGAAATTCGTAATGATGCTCTATATTATCATAAAATTTCTCTGGAGACTTTTTATTATCGCTATAATAGGTGTATTCTCCAATTTCTACATTGGGCCGTTTTGGCAAATTACTTATATAACAAACTGTTTTTATGTTTTCATTCGGATAAAGCTTTTTCTTATCTGGCCCCGTCATTGAATATCGGCTCCTTTAAGGTATTCAACCTCGTTTACTAGTCTTTGAAGAATCTCTATTCCTTTTCTTGTACACTCTACATCAGTTGATATTAAGGAAATAACCTTATCGACCCTTTCCTTGTAATCGCTTGGCTTGATCTTAAAATCTTCAATCATCTTAACAGCCTTTTTTTCATTTATACAGTATTCTTTGTTTACTGCAAATAAGACTTGATTAAGGGAAGATATGCTTCGAAAGCAATGCCCACAAACATAGGATACATCGTCTTTATCTATATTGTTCTCAGCAAACATTAATGAGAAACCTGCCTCAAACATAAAAAATTCGGTTAATCCTTTCTGCAAAGCGGTTGGATAACGTTCTGCCTGCTTTTTTAATTCGCATAAGCTTTCATTCTTAGCATATAGTATTTTGCTAATCGCTAATTCTCCTCGATACATAGCACTTATATATCCATGGGGATGCCCCGTCTGATAATTAGCAGTAACAATTCCTTGCTCCGTATCTTTGATTATTTGTTCCACCCGTTTTATATCACGTAAAATCAAGTCAACATGATACCCATTTATAACTAACCATCCGCCGCCATTAATCCAATCACCCCACGCTCCGGGAGGTACAACAAGGTTATTTCTATTCTCATCATCCAACTCTGTAGCAATTTGATTAATCGCTGTAATGTCAAATGATTCTGATTTGTAATAGATTCCGATATCTATATCAGAATCCTCTGTATGGGTGCCTCTTGCACGGGAACCCCCTAATACGATGCCTTCTATATAAGGCAAAGAGGATAATTTTTCTGTCACTGATTGAATAATATTATCTATCATACTGAATCACTCCTTTCAATATCAAAAGCTATATCCCATGCTGAGAAACGCCTTTTTTGCCATGTGTTCCTTATGCTTTACGTATATTTCTATGGAAAGGGGGCCTTCAAAATTCATCTTGAAGGCCTTATTTTCCCTGATTAGAGGTCTAACCTACTTAACGTTTAGATAAAATCAATAACCTCTTTCACTGGCCTACTTACGATTGTCAAATACGAAAAGTAAAATAATTATCGGACTAAGTTTAATTTCTTATCTTTGATTTCATAAATCACATCAGCCACATTATCAAGCAGCCGATTGTCATGGGTGATAAACACTATAGTTCCGGCATACTCCTTCATTAGTATTTCCAAAGCCTCTAAGCTTGGTATGTCAAGGAAGTTGCTCGGTTCATCCATTAGTAAGATGTTATATCTACCCATAAGCATTTTAGCTAGCAATAATTTAATAATTTCTCCGCCGCTTAAAACAGATAAGCTTTTTCCAATATCATTCTGTTTCACCCCCATGGATGCTAGCACTGAACGAATTTCTGAAACATTGTAATCACAATCCTCCTGCATAAACTCTAGGACTTTCTGATTACCGTTGTACTTGTAACCATTTTGTGCAAAGTAACCTATTTTTGCCTTAGGTGAAATAGAAATTCCATCTTCATGGTTTAAGATCATTTGGATTAAAGTTGTTTTTCCGGTTCCATTACTACCAGTTAATGCCACTTTTGCTCCAAGCGGAATTTGAAAAGATACATTTTCAAACAATACCTTATCTCCAAATATTTTATTAATTTCCGTACCAGCAATAGGATATGGATTGTGGAGCTCCAATGCTTTACTTTGCCTGAAACGAATCCTACGAATGTCTTCTGGGGCTTCTACTTTTCCTAAGGCCGCAATCCTATGTTCTAGGGACTTAGCGGCATTATGCATCTTTTTTTCCTTACTTCCCATTGATTTTTGATGAGCTAAACGCCCTCCGCCTTCAGTACTTTTTTTCTTTGAAGCACCTTTTGCCTTTTTTTCTATTTTACGGGCCTGCTTTCGCTTTTCCTCCGCAGCCCTTTCCAATCGGGCACGTTCCGCAATAAATTGTTCGTATTCTGCAGACTGGCTCTTGCGTTCTTCCTCTTTTTGGCGAAGATAATCAGAATAGTTTCCCCAATACTCAGTGATTTTGCCATCTTTCAGTTCCCATATTTTATCTACTACCTCATCAAGAAAATAGCGGTCATGGCTAATAACTAACAGTGCACCTATAAAATATTTTAGCTGTCCGATTAGAAAATCAATTCCTTCACGGTCTAAATGACTGGTAGGTTCATCCGCTAAAATACCATGAACCTGTGCCGATAAAGCTTGTGCTATTTTAAGCCTTGTTTCTTCACCACCGCTCATGGTCTGAATATCTAATTGATTAACACCAAGCTTGCCTACAAGTCCAAAATCTTTTTCCTCTTGCAAGGTTACCTTGTCCAACTGAGGGATATAGGCAAGTTCACCTAGACGATTCATTTTACATCCTGGAGGAGTTAATTCTCCTAAAATCACCTTAAATAAAGTGCTTTTTCCTGCACCATTTGCTCCTACTAAACCAATACGGTCATAATCATATACTTCTAAATCGTCTATATCTAAAACATCGCGTCCTTTAAATTCCACACGAATGTCTTTTGCTTTTAATATCAATTCCATAACATTTTCCTCCTGTCTATAATCGCATGTTTTCATTTGCTTGTACGCAGGGAAAACCCTACGATTTAAGCAGGAAGAATTACATGAAAATTAAATACATAAATATGTCCCTCCTATGAATTTTGTTTTAAATCTAATTTTCTAATCTCGGTCATCATCGGGCAAACGATAGCAACGCCAATAATTAAAATACCTGATAGTAAAAACCAATGATTTACACCGATTCTATCAGCAAAGAATCCAGAAAGAATTAACCCAATTGGCATAGCAAGAGACATGATACTTCCAGTTAAAGAAAATACACGTCCTAAATATTCAGGCTTAATTTTCTCCTGAAAAAGAGCTGTTTGCACACCGCTGTAAAACGGAACCGAAAGCCCCATTATTGCACAGCAGACTACAAATATGAAAAATCCACTTTGAGGAAGTAATCCTGAAATGGTTAAGCTTATCCCCATCATAAAAATTGATGCCGTTATTAATAAGATTCGCTTTTGGTAATTCCCAAATAACCCTAATAATAGACCCCCTATCAACATACCAGAGGCATAAGCAATCTCCGTAATAGAAATATGCATCGGTGTACCATTAAAATATTCCATAGTGATTAAAGGATATAATGCATTTATGGGCATATAAACAAACATATATAATGTTCCAACGAGTAATAAAGCAAATAATCCTTTATTTTGCCGTAGTACAGCCATTCCTTCTTTCATTTCTCTTATGAAATTTGGTTTCAAACTTTGCACTTGATCACCCAGCTTAGGAATACGTACAATTGCTACCGTAATAGATGCAATCACAGCACCCAATACATCGATGGCAATAATAGCATTTAGTTCCCAAACGGAGTATAAGAGTGCTGCAACCGCCGGACTAACAATATAGCTTATAGACTGCAAAGACTGACTATAGCCTGCACATTTCGTAAGCTGTTCTTCTGGTACTAAAAGTGGCGTAACCGCATTGAGAGCCGGGGTATGAAAAGCTGTTCCAATGCTACGGATAAACAATACTACCATAACCATCCAGATAGGTAACTCCATATACAATGCAACAATAGCTAGCATGGCCCCAGCTGCTGCGATAATTAAATCAGCACCAATCATTATCTTCTTCCTATCATGACGATCCACTAATACACCAATGGCTGGTCCAAAGACCGCATAGGGTAAAAAACCTACTAGTGAAGCCATAGACAAGACCATCGCAGATCCTGTTTTCTCTGTAAGGTAAAAAATGATCGCCATTTGCAGGATGGCACTAGTGATTAATGATACTGCCTGCCCTGCCCATATTGTATAAAACTTAAGTTTCCAATTGTTGTATTTTTCCATTTATATTATCTCCTGCATATTATTTTGCTTGAATTTCTATTTTGAATAGCATTCTAGGCAATAAAAAATGCAGGCCTAAATCCACAATGTGGCTTTTGGTCTGCATACATACAATTTGGAAACATTCATATTAAAGACATAGTTAAATAAAGGTATAGTTAAATAACTTATATCTCACCGTAACTAATGAATGCTCAATATCGTATAAATAAGCACAACAAAAAAGCCTATCATCGGGGATAGATTCTGCTTTTTTTATTGCCAGCTTATCTTAAACGCATTGAGGCTGTCATAGTTTCGGTTCCTCCTAAACTCTTATTTGTATCAGCATATATTTTAACACAATAAGTTGTTTTAAACAACGTTTAAAATTGAAAAAAGCCACGGACAGTACAACAAACATATACATCCCAGGAAGATAATATTGATTTAATTATAGATTACCTGAATATACCGATAAGCCATGCTTAATACAATAAACAAATAGTTTGCCACCGGTAGTTATAGGAAACCTACAAGTTGGACTTTGTTCTGGATACAAGCGATTTAGAAATACTCTGTCACTTTTAACATAGGCCACAAAAGAAAGATAATGATCTTTGGTCATTGGATGGTCAAAAGTGACAAAGTAATCAGTATCTATTTCCTCTACCGTGATTTTTGGTGCAATAGTTGCAACAGTAGGCAAGACACGTTCTAATTTTCTTCCGCAGCAGAAGATAGAGGCACTTCCTGTGCTCACCAAAATATTTCCACAGGAAGGACAGACGTAAAAACGTACTTTATCAATATTGCCGCTATCCGGCTTATTTGATGTGATTTCACCCTCCATCATCTGTTTCATATCAACACCCAAAATAGTAGATAGTTCTGGCCACAGCGATAGGTCAGGACATCCTAAACCACATTCCCATTTTGAAACAGTTTTATTTTGAATACCCAGTGCATCTGCAATATTTCTCTGGGTAAGGTTTTTTTCCTTTCGCAGCTTGGCAATTAATTTTCCTATTTTCACACAATCCATGCCACCACCTCCATTTCTGCTTAATATATCATACTACATGAACCTTGCGATTACTTGTACCAATCTTGCTGGAAGCTGCTTCAAATCGGTTATATCCAGTGTATTTTCAGCACCGTAAAGTTCTCGGATAGCCTCCTTATCCTGTCCAATAGCTGCAGCTAGGAACTGGATGCCTTTTCGCCTAAATTCCTGCAAAGTATCTTTCATATCATACGCTGCCTTTTCACCTGAATAATCAGGCATAGCCTTAGGCTGCCCGTCACTGATGCTGATTATTAATTTGGATTTTTGGGGCGCATTAAGCAATCTATCGGAAATAATGCGCAATGCCATACCATCCCGATTGTTGCTGCGAGCCTGAATGTTCATAAGAGCATATTTTTCATTTGCATCTTTGCTTTCAAAGTCTACATAGGAATAGACAGACATTTGCTCCAGCTTGGAGCGGTCTGCTGTATCCCCGTAAACCATTATCGGAATGCCACACCCTTTGCAGAATTCGTATAAGGCGACAGCTGCCTGTTTTGCTGCATCCAAACGACCAAAGGCTGACATTGACGCTGATTCATCAATCCTGAGAGCAACCGCAATAGAGGGTTCTTCCTCAGGCGGACGCTTGCGGGCAAATGTGCGAAAATCCATAGAGGCAACCTGATCCGCGCAAAATTTTGTGCCATACAACCTCGATTTCGCGAATTCAGCAGATAATTCATGCTCCAACAGCGGATTTGTTTTTCTGATTAATTCCCGAATAACTGGCATCAAAGTTGTCATCATACGGTTATACTCTTCCCTGTTCTGGTAGGTAACTTCCGGACGATGGACAATCAGCTTAATATCTTCATGGACACTTCCTTGAACACTTTGCCGTGCTTCCCTGTTCAACTGTTTACGAAATTCCTTTTTTTGTAATTCGGTTGTATCTGATTTATCGAGCTCATGATAGAATGGAGTGCCATTTTCCCCATTATCATTGCTTGAAATATCAGTATTTTCATCACTGCTCGTATCAGAATGCCCCTCACTGTCTTCTGATTTTCTCAGACGCACTGCATTTTTATCAGCTTGATCTGTCTTGGCAGAGAATTCTCCGTTTTCGGAAATATTAAGTTCCATTACTTCAGGATTTTCTCCGTCTTTTTGCGATTGACATATGTGATCCATTTCCTCAAGCTTTTCTGTCAAGCCATGACTAGCCAGTGCCTGCTCTAAAATAACAAGCTCCTGCGGATCGGTCGTGATTTTGTATAACACCTTATAATATAAACTTTTTTGGATTGAGGCACCACTTTGAACGGCATCCACCCAAAAGATATAGGAACGCATACCGGCCACACCTTTAATGGCATTGGCGCGGGCTGTCTCATCCAGCACCATAATCGTTTCAGCTAAAAGAGATAGTACAGGTTCAGATTCATAACCGGTCTTAGCTTTAACCCGCTCCATCATCACTTCTTTAGGCGGTAAATCTAGTTTTTCTGCATGCTGCACTCGATCTCGCAAAGCTTCATTTAAGGGCCGGAAGCCATTGTAACCGCGGTTTGTTGTGATAACCGCAATAAAATCAGGGTGACGATGCGCGATACGAGTTGGCAAGTTTAGACTGCCATCTGGTTCTAATGCGGAATTTAGCGCCATTAAAACAGCAGCATCCCGAATCACTGTCGGTTCCTGAATCTCCAAGAGCCATCCATTTTCATACGCACGAACAATTTCTGACGGATAATAGCGATATTCAACCTTATCAGAATGACCATCTTCTTCTGACAGCACCGGAAGAATCGAACCCAGGACATCGGATTTATCCATATCTGCAAAACAGGTTACTTTCGTATAAGGCAGGTTAAAATCAGCAGATAAAGCTTTGGCAATCTGGGTTTTTCCCGAACCAGCATTCCCCTCCAGCAAAATG
This sequence comes from Clostridia bacterium, assembly GCA_018433015.1. GTDB lineage: Bacteria > Bacillota > Peptococcia > DRI-13 > SV3-B141 > SV3-B141. The sequence continues at coordinate 8,644 of JAHDSB010000058.1, forward strand.
GTGCTAATTTTCATTTCACCGCGATTCCAATTTCTTACTACTTCTTGATATATACGTTTTTCTGCTTCACTCTCAATATGTGAAGGTGGTTTTTGCCAGACATGGGACTTCTCCTCTTCTGATAGCTGTCTGGTAGGTGATAAAATACTGGTTTGTTTCATATTAATATAACTCCAATTCTTCTAAAATTCGGTTAAGCACCCGCTTGCGTTCTCCAATCAATTCCCCTAAATCATTCAGACTCTGGGCAAATGCTTTGATGTCCTCATTGATGTTTTGATTGTCTACACACACCTCTACAGGTAGCACATCACCTTGTAGCCCAACACGTTCCACGAAGGGTTTTTCCGGGTCATATAAAAGGGGGAGTCGGTAAGCCTCCTTGAAGTAAAGCAATGTCCTGGACAAAAAAATCATCAAATCAAATATTTGATGGATGGGCAGCTCCTGGGCCAAAATCAATTCACCATCTTTATCATTTTTCCAAATCTGTGCGGCAATCTGCATTTTTTTATTTTCTTCCAGCATAGGTGCACCTAATGTTAAACGTTTGATGCCAGATTTATAGGCGTTTCTGCCATCTATACGCTCATAACCATTTGATACCATAACAACTTTTTCATTCATCGCCATATCCTCCTTGCATTTGGATCAGCAGCGAGACACTGTTCTCTCAAACTTTCTAATTTTGCTGTATAATCTTCGATAACTGATAGTTCAAAGCCTTCCGAGCCATATTTATTCCAGAGTTCTTGTAATCGTTTATTAGGATGCCAGTTGGCTGCCAATTTCATATTATTGCTGTTAAAGCCTGATTTTGTATCTTTGGAGATACCCAAAAATACCTCGCCAGTTTCTTTACAACGGTAAGATATTACTCCCATTTCAGGATGTCTGTTTTTATAGGCTTCTAAAAGCTCTTTTTTTCTTTTTGTATCCATCATTTTCACCTCGACTCTAGTATAAAACAATGTATCTCAAAATATAATCCACGCTCCGTAGACCATATGAATGCAGAATTATCCAATAGACAGTATTTTATAAAAATAGTAGCTTGTGCAACTTGCCGTTAAGTTTTTTCAATTTCCTGTATGACATAAGCATTATAAAAACGAAAAGCCGCCAATCAAGAGCTGTTACCCTTAATCAGCGGCAAGTCTTATATCTAATTTTCTATATCTATTTCAATACTTGACTTAAATTCCACCTCAATTCTGTCATCATGCACCGTAACCCTTTCAATAAGCCGCCTTACTAATTGCTCATCATATTCCTCCAACTCGCAGGATTGCTCATTCAAGAAATCAGTCATTTCAGCGATTCGTTGCCTTTTTCTTTCTCGCTCTGCATTTTCAACAAGTGCATTTTGCTTTAATTCTTGAAGTCGGTAAATTTCATCAGCAACATCTTCATAGTCATTCTTGGACTTTGCTTGTATAAGGAGCTGGTGTTGTAACTCTTCCAATTTTCTATCAATGTCATCAGTGGCATTATCATTTTCTTCATTAAATACAGTAGCTATATTTTTCTGTAAAACCTGGAGGAAGGGTTCTTTGCGGACCAAAAGTTCGTTGATAGCCTTAACCACTGCTGTCTGCAATGTTTCCTCGTTTATGGTAGGGGCAGTGCATTCAGACCCTTTTTCCTCCAAACGACTGACACATCTCCAAACAATAGACTTGTAACCTCGGTTATTCCAGTGTACTCGTCGGTAAATATCACCGCATTGCCCGCAGTAAACAATACTTGATAAGGCATACTTACTACTATAAACTCGCTTTTTACCGCCCTTGCCGCCGCGAAGATTTGCTCTTCGAACCATCTCTTCTTGAACCTGCATAAAAAGTTCACGTGGGATGATAGGCTCATGGCTGTTTTCTACGTAATACTGTGGAACGATGCCGTTATTCTTGACCCGCTTTTTAGAAAGGAAATCAACTGTGTATGTCTTTTGTAGTAGGGCATCACCGATATACTTTTCATTCTGCAGTATCTTTTTCAGTGTTTCTGGTCTCCATTTTGCTTTGCCTGCTGCTGTAAGAATACCGTCTGCTTCAAGTCCTCTTGCTATCTGCAAAAGGCTGGCTCCCTCTAGGTACTCCCTATAAATCCGTTTAACAACTTTAGCACCCTCTGGATCAATCACTAATTGCTTGTTTTCATCCTTAGTGTAACCAAGGAAACGCTTGTGGTTGACTTGAACCTCACCTTGCTGATATCGATACTGAATACCTAGCTTAACGTTCTGGCTTAAGGACTGGCTCTCCTGCTGGGCAAGTGATGCCATAATGGTAAGTAGGACTTCACCCTTAGAATCCATGGTGTTGATATTCTCTTTCTCGAAGAACACAGCAATGTTTTTATCCTTTAACTGCCGGATGTACTTAAGACAATCCAACGTGTTTCTGGCAAATCGGCTTATTGATTTTGTGATGACCATGTCAATATTGCCTGCCATACACTCCTCAATCATGCGGTTAAATTCATCACGCTTTTTCGTATTGGTACCAGTGATACCGTCATCCGCAAAAATACCTGCCAATTCCCATTCCTTGTTCCTCTTAATATAGTTTGTATAATGCTCAATCTGAATTTCGTAACTTGAGGCCTGCTCATCACTATCTGTTGAAACTCGGCAATAAGCTGCCACTCGTATTTTGGGTTTACTCTCACTATTTTTATTATTTCCGATTCGTTTAATTGCTGGAATTACTGTTACATTCCTGCTAACTGCCACTGGTTACACCTCACTTTCTATCAAACTGTAGGCATATTCCGCCTGTTTGTATAGGTCGTCATATTTTTTCACTAGAGGTTTTGCTTTGAACTTCACAGGGTAATCCGTTTCCGGTTCATCCTTAGGCTCCCATATCCTTCCGAGCTTTTCTGCTCGTTTTCGTTTTTCCACCCTGGCTTTTTCAAAGGTCTCCTCATCAATAATTGGAGGGTAGAATTCATCGCCAAGGTAGTGCTTGTTTTGCAACATCTTACTAGCTGTGGCATGGTAGCAGTCTATCCCAGCTTTTTTAGCAGCACCCTTCAAAGAAAGGCCTGACAAGTATCCTGAAAATAATTCTTTCACTTGTTCTGCTGCTATATCATCTACAACAGCTTTTCCATCTTCAATTCTATATCCATAGGGTGTGTGACCCATCTAATTCACCAACCTTTCCTTCAATGTGATTCCACATTTTAATTCAAATCCGACTTCCTCTCGTGAAAAAACAATAATCTTCTCTACGTAACTTTCAAACAACTCATCCTCATAGGCTGTAAGCATTTTGGACTTAGTGGCAAACTTGAGCAGTCGATCAACTTCTTCCACTTTTACAAAATTGCCATTGACGGAACGAGTAAGTAGATCCTTTTCAGCAAGAAGTCTTTCTCTTTCTGCTTCCAGTGAATTCTTCTCTTTATTAAACAGAGCAGGTTCCAGATACCCTTTGGCCATTAAACCCGTCAGCATCTGGCTCTGCTCCATGTTGTTTTCAATCTTAGTTTCCAATTCTTCAATTCTGCGAAAACTTGCCGCATTGTTCTGGTTACGTAACCCATTCAAAAGTGGTCTTAATATGAATTTCTGACCGAAAATGAGTTTATTCATCATCGTGACAAATGCAGTCTTTATATCGTCATCTCGTATGAACTGCATGGAACATTCCGTTATATTGCTTATATGCTTACTGCAGCACCAAGCAATGTATTTTCTTCCAGATGAATGAATCCGTCTTTTAAAGGTACTGCCACATTCCGAACAGATAATTTTACTGGAGAAAGAATATCGGTTTAAATATTTGCTGTTGCGTTTTTCGATGCCTTTTTCTTTTGCTCTCTGATTAAGAATGGCATCTACAGCTTCAAAATCCTCATGGCTAATAATTGCCTCATGATGGTTTTCTACTAGATACATATTTTTCTCACCATAATTGGTGTGCCTGTTAAAATGGCTGTCAGTATAAGTCTTTTGCAAAATAACATCGCCAGTATATTTTTCATTGGTCAGAATCCCTCGAATCGTAGTAGCTGTCCAACGACCACCTCTTTTTGAAGGAATACCCTTTTGATTAAGATCATTTGCAACTTTCTGTGTGCCTTTGCCCGATAATACCTCTGCAAAAATATACTTCACAACTTTAGCCTGCTTGAGGTTTACTATCATCTGACCGTCAATGTTTTGATATCCATATGGTGGGTAGGAAATTTTAAAGGTTCCGTTTTGAAATCGTCTTTGAATGGCCCACTTCGTATTTTCTGAAATGGAAATTGACTCACTTTCTGCAAGCCCACTTAAAATGGAGAGCATCAATTCACTTTCCATTGAACCCGTATTGATGTTTTCCTTCTCAAAATAGATATGAACCCCAAGGTCTATCAGTTTGCGAACCATCTCCAAGCAGTCTGTAGTATTTCTCGCAAATCGACTGATGGACTTTGTAATGATTAAGTCAATTCTCCCAGTTTCACAGTCTGATAACATTCTAAGCAGGTCAGAGCGGTTTTCCTTTTTCGTACCGCTGATTCCTTCGTCATAATATAAGCCTGCATATTCCCATTCTGGATTCGCCTTTATGTAGGTCTCATAATGGGCCTTTTGTGCTTGCAAGCTGACTAGCTGTTCATTACTATCTGTTGAAACTCGGCAGTAGGCAACTACTCGTGTTTTTGGCTTAATAAAAGAGTTGGCTAGATTTCCTTCTATTTTCGTTATCTTTTTCATCCTCTCACCTCCTTCTTGGTAGGTCTCATATTACCTCTGAAACCCTTATATATCAACGATTTCAGGGCATTATCTCTGCTAAAAAAGGGGAGAAAGTTTGGCGATTTAGTGCGTCTATCTTGTGGAATTCTATTTCAGTTATTAAGCCTTTTCCGAGCATCTTTCTCAGCATCTTTTCTGCCTGGATATAATCAAACTCACGCTGTAGCTGTTCCTGTGATACTTTCTTTAATTCAACGCTTTTGTCTATAATCTCATCTGAAATCTTTGTAATTTTTTTATCCTCGTGCTGATTCACTAGGAATCACCTCCTACCTAATAGCCGTGGGAACAGGTCGAAGTTGAGGATTTGTAAGAATTAATTTGAATCAGAGCATAAAAAAAGAGCCTGCAAGGGAAGAACCCCCACAGGCTAGATAAATTAATTGTTTAATAATTTATTTGAGAGACTTTGTGAAAATCAAGAAACACCGTTTTAAACTCGCCCTTTTGATTAATCATACTTAATAAATGCATCCGTAAAGCCTGCCTTTTTAGCTTTGGCAAGCTCTGCCTCAGCATTTGCTTTGACAGTGTATGCACCTATTTGTACACGGTAATATTTCTTTTTCACTGGTTCTGCTGATTTTTCTTCTTCGCTTAGAAGTTTCTTAACATCCGCTCTAAAGGTATCCATGGTCTTGCCATGCTTAGGAAACCAGTGCATCACATCCGCATGGTTACTGGCTATACCTTGCTTATAGCCTTCACTATGACAGATGATATCCTTCTCACTAAGTCCATAGAGTTTGCAAAGATGTACACAAAGCTCCACTGCTTCCTTATAAACAGCAGAAAAATACGAGGTATCGGTTAGACCGTCCTCGCAAATCTCAAATCCTATATGCGTGTTATTCGCATCTCCTCCAGCATGCCAACCCCGGTGATTCCAAGGCAAGGTTTGATAGGTAGCAATGGAACCATCTGCTAATTTACCAATGAAGGCATGGACACAAACTTGACGCCCTCCAGGTTTGTTTTGATTCCAATGGTTGTTATACTGGTTCTTTCCTAGCAAGCCATCGTCTGGGCCAACGTAGCGCTTCAACCATGGGTTGTTTGCACCAGTCGAGTGAACCATAATACCTTTTGGCGTTATGGTTTTACCCGCTTTATAGCAGGCATTGTTCGTAAGTAATAGTTTGCGTAACTTCATTAAAATCACCTCTAATCAAATATTAAGTCAATCATCTTCCACCACCAGGCTTAGGCGGTTCCCCATCACGTCCATGTAGTTGCTGTAAAACCGATTTTAGGTTTTCTGGAATAGGCAGTCCAATATGTCCAGCGTTCTCTAAAATGGATACTCCTTCATTACTTAGGTAGAAAAAGATTACTGCTGTTCGTAAAATGCCACTATTTTCTCCAATACTAACCAAAATTTGTGTATCGATAATATGAGCGATGCCTACCATTATAAAGATGAGTACCTTTTTGAAAATCCCCTTAGCACCGATTTCGCTACACAGTTTTTTGTTTGCAATTGCACAAAAGACACCTGTCAGGTAGTCAATGATCACAAAAGCTACCAGTGCATAGAGAAATCCGTCATAACCGCCGAGAAACCACCCAAGAAATCCACCGACTGCGGCAATAGCCAGCTGTATCCAATTCCAAATTTCTTTCATTAAAGACACCTCCGTTTCGTGTATTTCCATATAGAAAAGAGCCCCTGCAAATGACAAGAGCGCTGAATTTTATTTTTACATTATTTTTATTAGGTCATGAATTTGTTGCATCACATCTGCCCTAGGTCTTCCTGTACCAATAGGTAGCCATGTGACAGATGGTGTATCGAATGCATGGGAAGAATCGAAACTATTAATCATCATAATAATCGCATCAATAGCTTTACGCATTTCAACGATATGGAATGGCCAATTCTTAACAGTGGTCTTTCTTGCGATGATCTCCTCTTTCCAAGTTGCAGGGGACATATTGTAATAGCTACGTACCCTGTTTATAGCAGTTCGAAACGTCTTAATATGCGCTGCCTTTACATGTGTCACATTAGCGGTGATGATTTCAAAAGGTAATGCTAAAATCGTGAAGGTACGAACAACTTCTGTGCTTGCTGACTCGATATCACTGTCAAGGCAACGAAAAGTAACGGTATGATTTCCTACAGAAAGAGGTTCTGCTTGGTAAATCGTCTTGACACCATTACCAAGATAGCCGCTTACAGAAAACCGCTCAGGATTGTCCACGCTATTTTGCCATGGACCAGAGTCAATCCTTACCTCCACTATTTGTGTTTGTCCATCTGGTTCAATCCCTGTTGTAATCATAAAACGTGGTGTAGAGTTATAAGTAAAATTGCCAGACATTGGACAGTCCACTACTGGTGATGCAGGTGGGCTGTTTTTCTTTACCATGTTGCTAACTACAAAGGCAGAAACTGCATCAAGTGCATCTGTAACACTGATTCGATAACGGGTATACCGACCAGCTATTTGTGAAGCATTTACCTGAAGGCTACCTGAGGTATTGCTTGAAATAATAGTCGTCAGTGCTACGTATGCCGACCAATTCACACCATCTGTCGATGTAGACTGTTGTATGACATACTGCTTAATCGCACTGGTTCCAGGTACCGTCCCACTCCATGAAAGATTTATTGTATTAGCTTCATATATAGGAGGGTTTGCGGCAAAAATAGTCGGTGGTATGGGCAGTATGTTTTTACGAACAGTATTGCTGGAAATAGTCCAGTCTGAGTAATAATCCTCACCAGCCGTACCACGAGTTCTTATTCGAAACCGACGATAATGGCCACGTGTAGCAGGTGGACTGACATTTAAAATACTGCTTGTTGCAGAAGTATTGACTATAGCCAATGCCAGCCAGGCACCCCAATTGATGTTATCATGTGAATCACTGTACTGTATTTCATAGGAAGTGATGGCATTGCCCGCACCGCCGGATGCTCCGCTCCACGAGAGAGTAACATTTCCTTCAGATAATGTTGCGCTTACCGTACAGGCGGTCGGTGCTGCACAAGCTGTGACGTTGCAGTAGATGCTATTGCTGACTTTTTCTATTGAATAAACATCCAATGTATCAATTGTCCAAATACCAAATTGAGTATATGTTCCTGGAGTCCTTGAAACTATTGGGTTATAGCTCCCTCCGCTTGCCGCCAGTGTCAACGTGGTCAACACATTCCACGCACTCCAAGTACTATTATCCGTAGATGTGCGACTGGCAATTTGATATCCCTTAATTGGACTGGTACCGTTAGATGCTCCGCTCCAATTAAGCGTGATAGTCTCATCGCTATATGCTGCCGGGGAGGCAACAGCAGTCGTCGCTTGCTTTGGCACCGTATTTCTGCGGATGCTGTTTGTGGATACTTTCCAGCTAGAGTAATAACTAGCACCTGCTGTACCACGGGTTCGTACCTGAAATCTACGATAATTACCTCGGGTAGGAGGCGGTGCAACGGATACACTACCACTTGTCGCTGTGGTGGTCACCGTTGTCAGAGCAGTCCATGCTCCCCATGTGACATTATCGGCGGAATCACTATATTGAATCTCATAACTGGAAATCGTATTATTGATGCCTCCAGAAGCACCGCTCCAAGAAAGAGTCACATTCCCTTCCGCAAGTGTTGGAGAAACAGTACAAGATGTTGGGGCTCCACAAGCTGTAGTAAGCAATGGAGCACTTAGTACCGTATAGCTTGAATTGGTAATTACACCAGAGGATAATGGCAATCGTCCATCAGATACCACTTTGAATGTGACTGGCTGGGTTGCATTACCTGTAGTAGAAGCGCAGGTTACCGAAACATATCTGAGCCTTGGTGTGGTCCCTTCCCAGTTATCTCCATCCGCCGCTTTAATACGTACCTGTGAAGAAGATCCATTTACAGTCATAGTGCAAAGCAATGCATAACCACTACGGATAAAGGAACCTGATGAACCCAACGCAGCGGATATGGTGAAATTGTATCTCATCTGGGTATTATTAGGTCGGCTTTTAGTATAAGTAATCGTGTAATAAACGGCCGGGCTAGAACCCGCCTGCAGAGTTATTCCGTTAATATCCGCCACTTACATTCACCTCCTATTCATAAACCGCCGAAACTAACGAGTTTACCAACCCACAAAGACTAGTATTCAAGCGGGTATCTATAATGTTATTTGCTGAAATCGATGTAGCAGCCGAAGGTACTAGAACATCAGCAATGCCGAGTTCATAAACATCGCTTGTTCTTGTCAACTCTGGAGCGATGGGTGTTGCTGTGGGAGTACCAGTAACAATGGCAAGCTGAATACTTCTCGTAATTTGACTTAAACGAACCACAACCCGGTCTATGCGAGGATTGCTCCCGTCTGCTGTAGGAAGGGGCATGTTTAAATTGTCCGTATTTTCATATCTATAGCCATTAATCCATGCACTGCCCGCTGCAATGCTCACTGCCAATCCAATCCCAGGAGACACCAGGAGGTTTGTTGGTGTCGCATAAAATACACCATTTGAGACAAGGTTTCCAAAATATGCAGCGAAGTCCTTTGCATCATAGACTCTATCTCCATCGGATGAGTTAAAAAATCCGCTTTTCTCCATAAATCATTTCCTCCTTTTAAACGGTTTTTGTATACTCTATAACTACATAGCCTGTATATGCTGTTCTATCATTGCCTGGTTCGACTACAATTTCGGTTGTATTCACGTAGAGACCGATTTGCGATTCGAAGTTGTTGTACCGTGCAAGTGGCAACGGCAAGAAAACTGTCCCATTTGTCACAAAGCCGGTTAAGCTAATAACAGTGCTGAGGTTTGCTATACCGTGAGGTACATGCTTTGGTGTTGTATCCGTAAGCGAACCGAGATTTATCTCTTTACGATAAATTGTCTTGCCGTCAATCCATAGTCTCCCAGTGTTTTGTTCTGTAGTTGAGTAGTCACTAAAGGAGGACACCATTTTGGCAGCTGTAATTGTACGGTCTGCCATTTTTAAACTAGTGACTGCCCCATCTGCAATCCTTGCAGTAGTTAAAGGTTCGTTATTGATATTAAGCCAGTTAGCTTGACCAGAAGGGTTGTTAAATACGAAAACGGAAATCACATAGAATGTCATGGTATTACGGGAAATAAAGAAACCCATTGCCCGCTGATACCCATTTCCCGTGTTGTCCCCGTTATGCTTTACCAAAAAGACATGTCCGTCATCACTTGGCTGGTCACTAAACTTATTACCGCTCCATGGGGTGAAATAAAAAGCATCTCCAGGGTTCATATGGTGCAACGCATATTGACCAATCGATATAGTACCTTCGCCAACATTAATTTCGAGTGCAGGTAGTTTCCCATATAGATTGTTGATAGTAGATGCTAGATTGTCTCCTTGAATCTCTGAATCTACCTCCGTCAAGTCGCCTAAGGTTTCCTCAACTGTTACTAGCGTATCCTCCACTGCTCCTAAAGCCTGTGCAATTTCAGATATGCCAGTTGGAGCCGATATTGCTGTTTTCACCTCGCTCAAGTCGGAGTGTAATTTTTGGGCTATTGTCAATTCAGCTTTTCCGAATACTACACTGATACTCTGGCCATCTGCGTCATAAGTTTCTTCAACTTCGGTGATGCGTGTCGTCATGGATACACCCCATGCTTTGGAAATAACTTTGACGGTCTGCCCAAGATCGAAGTCTATCTTATATGACAAATTACCGTGTGGATTGACAGATGTATCAAATGAATAGCGTATGGCTTGCTCACTCAGCTTACTTTGACCTCGAAAGATTAGTGTATCAATGTAATCTAAACCAAAGTCTTCTGCCCGTAAGTCCTTAGCATCCACAAAAATTTCGTGCCTTGTCTCACCAGAGCCACTTGTAATTGCAACAAAAGTTCTGTCTGGACCTTCTCCTTCACCACCAACAAGGGCGGTGTTGGCATAATCTCCAGCACTTATTGTATAAATCTGTTCTGTAAGGTTTTCATATTCCTTAGAAAATACAGCTTGTGATTCCGTTCCCATATATAACGCTACGGTAAAAACCCCTGTAGTAGGAGTGAACACAGTCTTAATGCCAACATCCGATGCAACACATAGTTCCGTCACAGCATCCATCAAATTTCGATACGATACCTGTGTGCTGATAGGAACATTAAAGTTTGGAGCAGAAAAGGATATGTTCGCAATCTTCCTTGCTACATCAGAAGGATTGATAAGATTATTATTTAAAAGTTGCTCTACACAAGTAGAAATATCACCAGACAATTTCTCCGTTTGCCAAACAATGCGGCGGGAGAGGAAGGAAGTTGCAAACCGACCACTTGCAGTAATAATTTCATGCTCGGTTTGAGAAAGTTCCAGATGTTCGATGATCCCGACTTCCTCATCATCATTTTTCCAGATGATATTCCCTTCCTTTAATAGTTCTGTATTTTCCAAAGTTGCAATCGCTTTTAACTCAAATGAGCCACACTGGGAATAGCGTCTCGTCCAGCGTAAGTACTCGAAGGACTCCACAATGCCCACAAGATCTCGGTTTGAATTGTAGATATACAGTTCCATTTTCACACCCCCAGAAACTGCGGACGAAAGTAAATACTAACCTCTAGCAGTTCCATATTGACTGAAGCATCGTATCGTAGTGTATTAAGACCTGCCGCGAGTTGAAAGAACACCGAATTGGTATCCAACAGTGAAAAAGCATTTGTAATCGTTGACCCATTAATCTGGACCACACGCTTACCAGCGAAGTGGGTGTATACGCGAAGTTCATCCCCAGCGCTCATTGTAGTGAGAAGTCGGATATATTCTCCCGTGTCTATGTTTAATAGTTCAGGGTTCGACACAGTACCTAAGGCTCGGAATACAATCTCACATCCACAAGATACATCCCCGATATTTTCCACTGTAATGATTTGGCTAGGTTGACGCATTCCGAACTCCATCCCACTCATAGGAATTTCCAATTCAAACTCAAATAGCGGTATCCATGATGCCAGTTCCTCTCGCACCTCATTTAATGTCTCGAAGAAAGGGGATGGGCAGAGTAGACTGACAAAGAAGTTTGGTATTCGTTGCCGATTAGAAACACTAAAACCTGCCTCCTCCACCACGCAGGATATCTGTCGGTCACGGTATTGAAGGGTCCCTAGTAGCTTTGGGCTGAATATTTGAAGGAATCGTTGTCTCCTTTTAAAGGCTTCATCGGGAGTATCAGCAACAACCGTACCTTCAATCGTTATGTTTCGCATATCTAGTGTGGAGGAAATATAAAAAGCGCCATCCTGATCCGGCGCCTTGAAAGTGTTGACGGTTTGACGAATATTTCCAGTACCGTCTACCTTCGTAAGAAAGTACGGTCGGCTTTGCTTAAGCGTAATACTCTCTCCATCTCTATTGGTGTATGTTAGCTCCATTTCCGTACCTCCTTTACAATTCAAGTGCCAGTTTACGGGATAGGTTCTTAAACTCCCGTGCTAATTCTTTTTCTGATAGAGCTTTAGGTGTCACAACTGAAATATTTTGAGTGATACTTGAACCCGTGGCATTACCTTGTCCAGATACACCTCTGTAATTAAAATCAAAGCTGGTTGGTACTGCATTTTGCATATCCCTTGAAACTGCTGTCATTGCATCCTCAAAACCTACACCGATACCTTCACCCATGTTGTGGCCAATTCCAGCAAATAGAGTTGAAGGGGAGCGGATACCGAAAAAGTCTTTTATCCTCGATACAACATTTCCGAAAAATCCAGATATTTTACTCCATAGCCATGCCCCTGCGTCTGAAATACCTTGCCATAGACCTTTAATCAGATTGCCACCCACTTGAGCCATTTGACCGATATAGCCAGTAAAGGCTTTGATCAGTCCAGAGATAATCTGCGGTACTGCTTTAACAATCTCCACGATTATCCTTGGTAGGTTTGCAATCAATGCCACAAACAGTTGTACACCCGCTAAGATAATCTTATCGATGTTACCAATAACGGCATTGACCAGCGAGCTAACAATCTTTGGAATAGCACCTACAACAGTAGTAATAATCTGCGGCAATGCCTGAATGAGTGAAACTAGAAGCCGGATACCTGCATCAATAATCAAAGGAATCGAGCCAATAACAGCATTGATGATACTGTCGATAATTTGCGGAATTGCTTCCACAACTGCTGTAATAATGGTAGGCAAAGCTGTAACCAGTGAGGACAATAATTGAATACCCGCTTCAATAATCTGCGGAATAGATTTAATGATAAAATCCACTATTGCTTTGATGATGACAGGCAATGCAGAAGTAAGCTGAGGTATTGCGTCTACCAATCCCTTTGCTAATCCTATAATCAACTGCAAAGCGGCATCCAAAATGAGTGTGGTAGGTTATCCATCAATCCTTGGACAATCTGCATAACTGCAGAAACTGCCGCAGGGATGAGTTGTGGTAACGCTATGCCGATTCCCTCCACAAGTGCTGTTACTAATTCAATTGCTGCATTTATTAGCAGTGGAAGGTTATCAATTAATGCACCGACAATCGTCATTAGAGCACTTACCGTCGCTGGAATAAGTTCGGGTAAAAGGCTCAAAATTGTTTCCAGTACTTGCGCGAATATATTTGTAACCAATTCAAGAAGCATTGGTAGCAAGTCTGCAACCGCCGCTAATATTGCGCCTGTCGCTGTTGGCAAGGCGGCTACGATATTTTCTAAAACCGGTACAATATTAGTGACAACCGCCTCGAAAGCATCAACAAGATTCTCAGTCAGATTCGTCATATCAGCATTGGCATTACCGAGTCCAGCTGTAAATGAACCAAGTGCGGCCTGTAGTAACCCAATAGAACCGGAGATTGTCTCGGTTGATTCTTTTGCAAAGTTACCTGCATACTGCTCTGTGTTCTCAAAGAACATTTGCATTGCTACTTCGGCTTTTTCCGCTTGTGTTGCAGTATTCCAAGTGAAATCCAGACCCTTTGCGAGAGCATAGGCTTCGATGTTTGTAGCGTTCATCGCAACACCTAAGTTATCCATCATATCAAAGTTACCCTTTGCCGCCCCAGTGACTGCCTCCAATGCCGAGGACATATCAATACCCATAACAGATGCCATGTCTGCCGCACGTTGCATGGCCTTTTCAGTTAGCTCAAGACTTCTCTGTTGCTGTATACCAGAACCTTGGAATAACGCGCCCATTTTGTTGGCAGTTGCAAGGTACTCACTTTGGGAAACACCTAGATTTTTATAGGCTTCCTCACCAGTTTTCTGAATCGATGCAGCATATGCTCCAAAAACCGCCTCCGATCCACCTAGGTTTTGTTCTAATTCTCCGAACTGAGTAACTACCTCTTTACCTAACTTAATAGCCGCGGCTCCAGCGGCAACGGCAACCGCACCCATCGCCACACCAATTCCCTTGAGTACACCGCCAAGCTTTTCAAACCTGCCACCAGCATCCTCTGCACTTTTACCTGAATCCTCTAACTCTTCACCGAGATTATCCGCTTCAATTGTAGACTCCTCAAGTTCACGTTCCATACCGTTCAGTTCTGCTTGTGCCCTGTTCAGCTGAATCTGCCAGTTCTGAGTACGGCGGTCATTTTCACCAAAAGAGGAGGAGGCATTATCAAGGGCAGCCTTAAGGGTAGAAATCTTTTCTTTCTGTGCGTCAATTTCTTTATTCAAAACGGCATTACGAGCGGTAACTGACTGAATGGATTTATCGTTTTTATCAAACTGACTCGTTACAAGGGCCATTTCACTGCCCAATACTTTAAATGATTGATTGATTTCTCGCAGTGCGTTCTTGAATTCACGCTCGCCTTCAACACCTATTTTTAAACCAAAATTGTCTGCCATGCCTTCACCTCCTCCTAAATACCTGGTGGGATAATATCGTCAATGGTCCGTGTTTTCTTTGGCTTTTCAATACCATGCCATTGTTTATGACAAGTCCATAAATCAAAAAACAGCCCAATTGGCATAAGCCAGAATTCCTCTGTCTCCATGCCCATCTGAACTGTTCCATAATAAAGAAGCCGGGTAAAGACCTCATCGTCCGTTACCCGACTTCCACGTTTTTTGGAGTTTCCTCCTCACTTTCTACATTTCGCTTTGTACCTTTGAACATCGCCTCGGTAATTGCAGTTTTATATGCCGATAAATCAAGCGGTGAGGTAAGAAGCTCTACTTCTTCCTCTGTCAACAATTCTTCTGGTGCATTCTTATTCTTTAGGTTTCTAATCAAAATGGACTGGTTTGCAAGCAGCGTGATGAGCCAAACAATCTCATCCAATGCCATCTCGAAGTTTTCTGATTTCATCAGTTTTTCTCCAAGGTTTTCAAGACCACCGTAACGACCGGCAATGGCCTTTGTAGCTCGTGTAGTTAAAACCAGTTCATACTCTTTGTCACCTATGTTGATTGTGGCACTTCTATCATTATCCATTATTTCTCCTCCTATGGTTCAGGTGTATAGACAGGTTCATAAACCTCAGTGAACCAGCCTGTTATGGTGGTCGATGAAACACCCGGATCACCTTCTGTAACTTCCGCTTTCCATGGGTGCTTGCCCAATCCATCCAGCTTATTCCTGCGCATAACGGTTCCTTCAATGGTGGGTGTAGAAAAGGTAATGGAATCAGCCTTTGTCTGTAAGTTGGTAGCTGGTAGTCCAAACTTAACACGATACAGCCAAAAATAGCGGTATGTTCCATTAGCCCTTTGCGCACGAAACCCCACTGCAACGGGTGTACCCACGTTTTCACTAGCAGAGATTAGTACTCCGTTGTCATCAGTAGAAGCGCCAGTTAAATCCGCTGCGACCGTCGGACCAATGTCGTCTACACCGAGGGTGAGAGTACCACTGTTAAAGTCTTTCACAACCTCCGCCGCACCGTCGTCAGCGTACAGAATGGCTTCCACTAGTTCTACCGAAAGTTCAGCAGTGATGGCTTTTGCAAGTACAGAAGGTTGGGCATAAGTTTCCTCACCGTTAGCGTCCTCGGTTATTTTTGAATAGTACAGTCTATCAAGACCGATAGTTGCCATGTGTTATTCCTCCAATCTATAGTTTTTCGCCACATCGATGGCATAATGGTGATATCCAGTATCATCCTCGTGACCGATATATCTTCGTTCTGTCACAGTAAACTCTGCATTTATTAAAGAAGTTGTGAGCTGTCTTTTCCGCCTTAGATAGTTATTTTTAGAGAACAGTGATATCCTCGCTTCCTGCACATCAAAGCCTGGACGGTTATCAGCATGAACTTCAAAAATATCCGAAAGAGGGAGAATCACGACATACTCATCTGGTGCCAAACCTGAAAAAACCCCGGTTTCCACGGGAAGCGGTATAGTGGAAACAAGGGTATTCAATTCCTCTAAAATATTCATATTTTCTCGATCTCCTCCTCCAGCTTGGCGACCATTGCGTTGATGCAAGGTTTCCTGGATGTATTCCTCGCAGGCTTTAGGAAGGGTTTTGCAGGCTGACCATGTTTGCCATATTCGATGATGCTGGCAAGTTTAGCATTGCTCTCACCGTCAGATCGCGGCTCAGCAAAGCCAACTTTTACATTGAAGTTACCGTTTCTATCCTGCTTTGCACTCGAGAGTCCTAATGAAGATAGCAGCTCGCCCGTACTTTCAGATGGATATTTCGTGCCCTTGCCAACCACCTTACTTAGATTTCCTTTAACTTTATCCAGCACCACTTCACCGCCAACTTCCAAAACCTTAGGAAGAATCACATCGGTCTGGTCAGCTAATCGAGATACCTTTAAAAGGAATTCTTCTGGCATCTTTATATTCGCTTTTGCCATATCCATCACCTCACAGTTGGTTCTAGCTTTTCAGCTAAAACCTCGACATACATTCCTCGATTTCTTACATCCTCAACACTTAAAATCTGATATCTTCCATCATCACAGACGATGACCATTTCATTCGTCACCTTAAGTCCGAAGATTTTCCTGAACCTGAATAGGGAAGTTGCAGATGAAAATGATGCCATATTCATCCACCGCTCACTGCCATGCCGATCTTCTTTGTAAGCAAGAACACTTGCGAGTATGTTGTCACCTTTTGTTGCGAAACCTGCCTCATCCTTTATTGGTACCGTGCTAATGATATCGATGAAGGTATTCATCTTTCCAAAGCTCATGCTAAACACCCCACTCCCGGTCAAGTCGTAAAAGCAAGTTCACCGTGTTCCATACTTGTTGCCCTGCCTGTACGCTGTCGGCAAAGAAGCCTGCCGTCGAGCCATCCCTGCTTTCATAGAAATGACTCGACAACATAATCACTGCTTGTTCTGTTGTTGGAGGCATGGCATGGGTTTCATAATAGTTTTCAGGAACGTGCTGATAGCTCTGTGCATATGAGACTGCAGCAGTGATAAATCCAATAAGGAGGGAATCATCCTGATCATGCGTTAAAATTAAGTTCGCTTTAACTTTAGGCAAGAGATTATCTGCCACTGCCATACTACCAACCTCCTTTACATTCCACCTTAGTCAGTCTCCATAAGCCCCGCTGCCTTTAGTTTGGCGAGCAGAGAATTGAAGTCCGTAACTAATCCAGCAACATCGGTAGCTATGCTGTCTGCCTGATTTTCAAGAACAGGAAGCCCCGTAACCGAGGCCCCCTCTTTAATTTCTAAAACGCCACCGATAACAGTTTTTTCTCCGCCTTGTTCGGTATAGTTCTTCGTGTTATAACTCATAAAGCACCTCCGTTAGGCTTTCTGTTGGAGTACCTTAACGGCCTCCGGTAAGATAAGCTTTCCGTCAACTCGTTGAGTCGCAATAAATCCTACTTGACCTGTGACAGCATAGAGTTCATTTAAGCGTTTGAATACTCGTCCTTGACGGTCTGCCACCCAGTAATAACTAAAATCACCGAATACCACAGTCTTTGCACCTGCTTCAATAGTAGGTACATATGCTGAGGTGTACAGCGGACGGTTAAGGATCATATCAGGTGTTCCTGCCTGGATGGAAGGTTGCCATAGGTATTGCCCATTACCGTCTTTCAATTTACGAATAGCCTTTATTGTGGCATCGTTCATTACGAATACTGCCTTATTACGATAAGGTGCTTTTAAGCTGTAGAATAAATCTAATACCTCATCCAAAGTGATGGCAGTGGCACTTGCCGCAGTAACACCAACTTGGCCGCCTCCTGTCGCATTAAGAATGCCTGTTGGCTTTCCTGTACCGTCACCTACAAAGAAGGCTTCCTCCTCCTTGTTACCAATACGACGTGCGAATTCTCTCGTGATATAGCTTTCGAGATTAAACACGGAATCATTTAGCAGTTCCTCAGAGACTTTAATCATCGTTGCTAGTTTATAAGCACCAATCGATACTTGACCGAAGCTGTCATCACTTTCTGGAATGGCTCCTTCTTCATCGATCCAGCTTGCAGAGCCTTTGCTTGCAACAACAGGAATCTTGCGGTCGCCAGAAGATGTTGTGATGACATTGGCTAACCTACGGAAAATATTTTCTTCCTCTAGGGCTTCTACTAGCGTACGCTCAAACTCATCTGGCACAAGGAATCCACCTTCAGAATCAGTTCCAATCTTTAGAGCGTTCCTTACTTCATAGCTGACATTGTCACGCATCGCATTCCAGAAAGCTTTTTTGTATTCAGCACTTGCACGACCGGTCCTTTCCTCTCCAGTTCTAGTAGGTTCGTTCGTAATTGGGTTACTGGTTGCTTTCGACAGTTCCAAGTCGATAGATGCTTGACGTTCCAAACGTTCAATTTCCTTACCAAGAGCCACCACATCGGCTTCCATTTTTTCATAGGTTGTCGTGTCCTCGGCGGATAACAATCCATCACCGCCACGTTTTGAATCAAGGAATGCCTTTGCTGCGTCCCATGCTTTAGCGCGTTTCTCACGCAATTCAAGAATTTTACTCATCGTTATTTCCTCCTTTAAATTAGTGCAAAATTAAAGAAAGCCGCTTATCCAGCGACTCAATGGGTGTACCTGTTTTCTGTTTTGGTTGTTTTGGTAGCTTGCTGATAAGCGAGTTAGTAACCGCCATCCTGCTAAAAATAAGACTATCCGTCAAATCCGGCGCTTCACTTTCCATGAACATTATCTTGTCTGCAAAACCAAGTTCAATGGCTTTATTTGCATTCATCCATGATTCTGCATCCATTAGATGGGAGAGTTTTGTTCGGGAAAGACCCGTTTTTAACTCATAAGCATTAATAATACTTTCCTTGACCTCATCTAATAGAGCCTTTGCTCGAAGCATTTCCTCACTGTCACCGATGGCAATCGTTGATGGGTTATGAATCATTAGCATGGATACAGGAGACATATATACATCTCCACCTGCCATAGCAATAACGGATGCCGCACTTGCCGCAAGCCCATCAATCTTTACAGTGACTTTTCCGGTATACTCCATAAGCATGTTATAAATCTGAGCTGCTGCGAACACATCACCACCAGGGGAATTAATCCACACCGTAATATCGCCGGTGCCTGCCAGCAATTCATCTTTAAAAATCTTAGGTGTGACCTCATCGCCCCACCACGTTTCTTCGGATATCACTCCATTTAAATAGAGGGTACGTTCTTCATCAGAATCTCGCACCCAGTTCCAAAACTTCCTCATTTACTGACCTCCTTCGGTTTTGGCAAACGCACCTGCGTCAGCCAGTTTTGTCATATTTCCGTTAACCAGATATAAGTCGCCACCTTCCTCAGCCGGTATGCGGTTCATATCCTCCAGTTCACGGATATCGTTGGCTGACATCCAGCCATTCTGTCGACCTGTAGCGTAACCATTCATACGACTTTGATAATCTCCACGAAGCAGACCATCTAAATTGAACTTGATAAACAATGAAGTTTTCTCAGAAGGCAAAATAAGCGATTGCTGAAGACTTTGTTCCCATCGCACCACCCACGGATCGAGGGTGTATTTTACAAACTCTAAAGACTGCTGCTCAATATTGGAGAAACTAGACTTCTCAAGATCACCCACCATATGAGGTGGCACTCGGAAAATCCTCGCAATCTCATTAATTTGGAATTTCCGTGTTTCAAGAAATTGTGCCTGTTCCGGTGGGATACCAATGGCTTGAAACTTCATGCCTTCCTCCAACACAGCAATTTTGTGGGCATTGCCTGTGCCTTGGTAGGCACTATTCCAACTTTCCTTGACCCTCTGTATATCTTTGATTACACCTGGGTGCTCCAGCACACCTCCGGGATTTGCGCCATTGGCAAAGAATGCCGCACCGTACTCTTCAGTAGCAAGTGACATACCGATTGCATTTTTAGCCATGGCAATAGGGCTATAACCAATGAGTCCATCAAAACCTAAGCCAGGAATGTGAAGAACTTCATCTTTACGGAGTGTGACATAGCCGCCTTTTGGGTTTAGGCCACTTTCATCCGTATCACGGTAATAGGTATAGACCAGCTCACCATTTGTTGCTCGACTAACCTCCATCTTGTTGGGGAGTAGGGGATAAAGCGCCACTGCCTGCCCACGACCGTTTCTGACCACCTGTGCATAGGCATTTCCCCAAAGCAAAAGATGACTCATCAGTGTTTCTCGAAACACAAATGAAGTCATCTCTGGATTTGGTTCATCATGAAGAAGGTAATACAGCGGGTGAAAAGGAATCTTTTCTTTACCTCCATCAGAACGATATCTATATACATGGAGTGGCAGTCCTGCAATCGCTTCAGCTAGTATCCTTACGCAGGCATACACTGCTGTTGCTTGCATTGCAGTACGCTCGTTCACTGTTTTGCCAGATGACGTACCACCAAACAGGAAGGAAAATGCACTACCCACACGGTTTTGCGGTTTGTCCCTTGACCGAAACAGTCCTTTTATTAGATTCATAGGCGTCACCTCCGAATATAAACATTGTTGTTAACCATTAAGGTTTAAAAGACAATCAAACCTCTCTCGTCATACACTGAATCTCCGCTATTACCTGAGCCACAACGGATAGCACGATCAAGTGCCATGATGGTCGCTACCGCACCATCTATCTTTTCTGTACTTTTTTCCTTATCCGGTTTCACGTTACCTGCCGGATCAGTTTTTATAAAGATGTTGTCCATCATCCAACGAAGCACTGGATGCCCACCGTGGGCTATTCTTTCTTCTAATGTCAATTTCATTAGTTCTTTGGTTGGCGGTGACATATCTTTAAAGCCTTGACCGAATGGAACAACAGTAAAGCCTGCTCCTTCAAGGTTCTGAACCATTTGAACTGCTCCCCAACGGTCAAATGCAATTTCTCGAATGTTATACTTCTCGCCAAGTTCTTCAATAAACCGCTCAATGTAGCCGTAATGCACTACATTGCCTTCTGTGGTTAGAATATATCCCTGTTTCTCCCAAAGATCGTATTGTACATGGTCTCTTCGAACTCGGAGGTCAATGTTGTCCTCTGGCATCCAAAAATACGGAAGAACAATGTATTTATCTGTTTCATCCTCCGGTGGGAAAACTAGTACAAAGGCTGTAATATCTGTTGTAGAAGATAAGTCAAGACCTCCATAACACACCCGTCCTTCGAGACTTTCTGGTATAACTGGAAATGCACAGGCATCCCACTTTGCCATTGGCATCCATCGGACAGATTGTTTAACCCACTGATTTAAGCGTAATTGCCGGAAGCTGTTCTCCTCAGCTGGGTTCTGCTTTGCACTTTCACAAGCAGCTCTTACCTTGTCAATTCCCACTGTAATTCCCAAGCTTGGATTTGCCTTTTTCCACACTTTTGGGTCTGTCCAATCATCCTCTTCTTTAGCACCGTAGATTACAGGGTAAAACGTAGGATCGTATTTTCTGCCCTCAATAATATCAACCGCTTTCTGGTGTGTTTCGTAGCAGATACTCTGGGTATCCGTCCCCGCAGTGGTGATAAGAAAATATAGCGGTTGGGTCCTCGCATCCCCAGATCCTTTCGTCATAACGTCAAATAGTTTCCTATTTGGCTGAGTATGAAGTTCATCAAAAACAACACCATGTATATTGAAGCCGTGTTTGGAGTAGGCTTCAGCCGACAATACCTGATAGAAGCTGTTGGTCGGCAGGTACACCAATCGCTTAGTTGAAGCCAGCAACTTTACACGTTTATTTAGTGCCGGACACATCCGCACCATATCGGCTGCTACTTCAAATACAATTGATGCCTGCTGGCGGTCGGCAGCACAACCGTACACCTCCGCCCGTTCCTCCCCATCACCGCAAGTGAGGAGAAGTGCAATTGCTGCGGCAAGCTCACTTTTTCCCATCTTTTTAGGTATTTCTACATAAGCAGTGTTAAACTGCCGATATCCATCTGGCTTTAAAATCCCGAATAGATCACGGATGATTTGCTCCTGCCAATCGATAAGTTCAAAAGGCTTACCTGCCCATAAACCTTTCGTATGGGAGAGTGCTTCGATAAAAGCCACAGCGTAATCAGCAGCATCCTTATCGTAATATGACCCATCAGCTATAAAGGCGGTCGGCTTATATTTCTTCAGTTTCCGCATAAACACCGCCCCTTTTATGAAAAAGGACAAAAGAAAAGAGCTTCAATCCTATAGATAGAAGCCCTTCTCCTTATCCTGTTTAATTTTATTTACTTATTTCCATCCACTTCCCCTGTCATTATGAAATGAGCATATTCCGCTTTATGGTCTATTAAATAGACTACCAATTCATAAAACCCTCGTTCATTTGCTTCATACTGGACTCGGTTCACATCAAACATATTTGTGATTCCACTTTCACGGATGGAAAGGATTTGTTCCTTAATTATCTCATTCATTGATTGCCTCCTCCGATTCAGCTGAATCGGTTGTCGCTTTGCGCAGGATATCCACATCGAAGCCCGCACTCTTATAGCCTTCTAAAATGGTACTGTAATAATGACAGCTCGGTTGTCCAAGCGGTCTTCCGTCATTCATAATGTAGACCATCGCATTAACGGTTTTTCCGTTCAATTTCACTTTTACGGTTTCCTTGCGATAAAGGAAAGGCCATCCTTCGTAGCGATCAAGTGCCGCCTCATCAGCCGGTGTGATTTCCCACACCAACACGGGTACACTGTCTCCCTTAAAAGGCTCAATGGTTGCCACAGCGCCCGCGTGTGCCCCTCTAAATAACAAGCGGTGATCATTGATTTGGCTAGTTCCTACCACCTTCGCTGTGGGGCATCTGTTGGCCATTTGCTCCAGGTTAAGGTTGGAGCCATAGGCAAGATATAATTTACTATTCATTGTCATCCTCCTTCTTAGCTTTGGGGTTTAAGGGCAGCTCAGGCTGCCCGAAACCGCCATGCAGCTGAACCCGAAAGTGCTGCGGTTAAATGTTCTCTGCAGTTTGCAAATTCGTCTCCAATGAAACCAATTCGGTTTAGGTAGGTTCTCATGGCGAATTTCTCGTTCTCCACCTGAGGTTTCTTTGCCGATGCACACTTTTGCGTTAAGGCTTGGTGGTTAATGGCGAGTGCTAGAACAATGTAGCTTCTTATCTTTCCAGCATGAAGCTCGCTGTTAAACCCTCGAAGTTCAACTGTATGGTTTCCAGTAAAAAAGCTGTGAAGGTTGAGGAAATGGTAGCGGCTATTGTGATAGTGGGCGCTTCTACTCTCACTGTAGCCTTCGTACCAAATGTCCTCAATTTCTCTCAAAGTTTTAGGCTTCTTGCGGTTCATTTTCTCAACCAAAATGCTGTCCATCTTTTTGCAGTAGTTCATTCTCTGCGGTGCAATTTGAAGTGCTTTGTAAAATAAGTCGTTTTTGCTTGAGATGATATTTACAAAGTTTCGAATACTTCTTGGTGTATGCTTAGCACCGTCTAGATGAATGTGAATGCCGCAAGATGTATTTGTAAAGGCTCCGGCTTTGCGGAGCTTTCTCACCAGCTCCTGTAATGTTTCAATGTCCTCTTGGTAGGTAAGGATGGGGCTGACTAACTCGACGCTGTATTCTCTGCCAGCGGCGACCTTCCTTCCACCTTCTTTTCTTTGGCAGTGGATGCTCCCGTCACTCATAAACTTCCAAACCCGACCGTCTGGTGCTGTTACCTTTTTCGTATCGTAATAGGTCCCGCCTTCAGCATAAGTGCCTTGTAGAAATTCAGTAACAACCTTTGCTGCTTTTTCCCTTGTGATTCCTGTGAACTCGATTTCGATTCCAAATTTTGCGTTTAACATTTTTCTCGCTCCTTCTAAAGTGTGTGTGTCCTTTCGGCATGTACATATATCACTCTAAAAGGCTTTTATAGCAAGGCAATTCCGCAATATAAATCTACATATTTGCTGCCATATTTGGCTCAAAATGTGTATGGTTACTCTTCGATTTTCTTGCATAAATCCTCACCAAAGGCCACTCCAAGGGAACCACCGGAATCCCAACTGACGTGAATCGTTCCGATGTCATCAACACTAGTAACCGTACCTTTAGCTCCGGGTTGAAGTTTTGTATATGGGTCGTTCATTCTAAGTAGCATGACACGGGTTCCTGGAGTGTAATAGCTTCTAAGTTGCTTTAACATTTCTGGGTGAATGATATTCATTGTTCACTCACCTCCTGCTTGGCTGCCCCGCTTTTGAAAGCAGAACTACCTGATAGCTTGGAGAGGAGAATCTTTCGTTCCGTTTTATATTCTGGGCCGATGAAGCCAAGCCTGAGAAGGAAGCAACGGAAATTGTACTTTTCATTCTCTACTGATTTCTCGGTGGAGTTGACGCGGGTCTGTTTTTTCGCCATTTCGCAAAGTGCTGTTATAAAATGGGTGTATGCCTTAACTTCTTCTGCTGAGCACTCACCTTGAAACCAAGGGAAGGCGACAATTTCTTCAGTTACATTGATTGGAATGGAATCCGTATCAAGTGCTGTCTTTATAAGAGCTGCTTTACTCTCTACCAATCCTTTTAAGTTCTCAAGGGCTGTGTCGGTAAAATCTGCCCGTGGCATTTGAATTATCAGATTGATAGATTCTTCAGTTTCATTCGCTTCTGTTTTCTGAGATGGTGTACCAAATTCTTCTGAAATTGGCTTTAAGTCGTGAAGTCCCAATAGATTACCAACCAGTTCAGAGTTATCTGGCCCACTGAGTACTCCGTTTTTGTCAATATTGTAGTCCGCCACCTCATATGCAAATGTAGGCGCCCCGAGGTATTTAACAGGAACATTCAGTTCTTGGCTGATCGCGTTAACCAGTGCTTTTCTTTTTGGTCCTGTAACATTATAGTTAATCTTCATTTTCATACCGCCTTTCTATTTTCGGTACGTACATATATCACTCTAAAAGCTGTTAATATCAAGTCATTTAGAGTATCTTTCTGTAGAAAATACTGTTTATTCATCGGCGGTATTTTGTGTAGATAACACAATGCCAGTCAACACAAAACAGACGCATGGGAGTGCTACACCATTGCCCCACATTTTGTATTCGGCTGAATCTGAATGAGGATTGTTAAGCCATTTTATAATCTGCTTTCTTGTTTTTGGTCTACTGCTTTTACCTATGATTTTGCGGTGGGTTTCCCAAACCTCCGTCCAGAATAAAATTTCATCTTCTGTAGGATTTTCCGTACCAAGATCATCACACCAATCATCGGGGAAGCCTTGCAATCTAGCACACTCGGTTGGTGTAAGCCTTCTGACGATATAGTCCGGTCCAACCAATCCGTTTTGATAACCTGGATTAGTTCCATTGATAAGTGCATTTGATGTACCATCCTGCCTATAGCATTGACTTTCAGCTTTCATCTGAGGGTAAAATGATGCTGGTTGTGCCACTGCTCCAGGTCCTTTTGCCGTGAGTGTGGGTTGCTGTTCTTTATCTATTGAAGGTTTATATAGCGCGTTCTTTCCTTGATTAAAGGCTGCCCGATCAATACCGTAAGAAGGCTGAGTTACTACAGGGGCATCCTTGTAATCTCTCGACAATAAAGTTGGTGCTTTATCTTCTTCAACCTGTGCATAGGCTCCAGTAGTCATGGCATAGGCAATAGCATGACGATCAGTGGTATTCAGCGTAAAAGAAACCTCTTCATCTATACCGCTACCTTGGGGACCGTTTTTATCCTCTCTTCCAATCATCGAGCCTTGCAAAGCAACAACTGCAATACCACCTTGATTACATCCTGGATTTCCTCCATTGGCATCAATGGTTCGAGAAGTATCCGCTTCATATATACCGCTATGTGGATTGCTTGACTGCATAGAATTACTTTTATCAGAACAGATGCCATATGCGGTAGGCACAAAAACGGTCTGGTCATTATTGCATCCAAGAGTGGCGGACTTATCATCCTGTATCAATGCACCCTTACCGCCGCCTTCACAGCCAGAGCGGATTTTTAATGTTTTAGGTGTATTCATAATAAGGGGTACATTCCCACCGCCAGTCCCCATGCGAGAGGTCAGCGTCTGTACTTTATTATCCTCTGAGAATTTTACACGACTATCAGTTGGATGATTTTCAATGACAACAGCCGTTTGGTTATCTCCCATGTTTGCGCGAAGTGATCCACTTAAGTTTTCATCTGTATGGCCACCAATGCGTGAAACAGCACCTGGTTCAAAGGACATTACTGTACCTGGAACAACACCTGCTCTGAGGGTAGGGGAGCGTTCTTCCTCATAACCTACACTTCGGCTCTTGGCGCTGTGTTCGGTACAAAATCCACTTGACTGCATTACGCAAGGCTGATGTCCATGTTCCTCCGCCCGAAGTGTGGCGGTAATATCCTCCGAAATAGACATCACTTTCTCGCCTTGGTCATTTAGGCAAGTTATGCTATCGCCTGTTTTTCCAGTGCTGTTTTTAGCATTTCCGGCAGTTCTTTTCCACGGGCTACCGCTCGGCGTAAAATCCCTTGACAAGCCTTTGGACTCAAATAGTATTTCTCCGGCACATTTGTCTGCAAAATCTGCGACAAGGTAGATTCTACGACGACGTTGGGGGACTCCGAAATATTGCGCATCGATAGTTCGGTAAGCCACGCTCCATCCGTCTCCCATATAGATGTCAGCGTATGGCCATCGTCCTTTTTCAGGTAAAGGCACCGAAGTATTCGGTTCTTTGACACTGATGACCGTTTCGAGGACTGCTTTGAAGTCTTCTCCTTTATTCGACGAGAATGCACCGGGGACATTTTCCCAGACTGCGTACCTTGGATATTGTCCATTGGTCTTACACCTCATTTCCTTAATAATTCGGATTGCTGTATTTGTCAACTGAAAGTTCCCCTGTATTATAGATGAAATTTCCCCTAGAGGAGTAAAAAAATTATTGTTCTTCAAGCCATCGTTTTGTTTCTTTTAGCCTGTAAGAATTTCCATTCATATTCACTATATATGATTTA
>JAHDSB010000130.1 GCA_018433015.1 Clostridia bacterium
AGTTGCACAAGCCCCACAAAACCCGGCTCTACATCCACAACCTCTTTTTAATTGATATCCTGCATATTCCATGGAGTCCATAATCGTTAAACTAGCAGGTACTGTATATTTTTTTCCCAATATATAGATATCGACCATTTTCTTGTTCGACATTTAATCCGCCTCCTTTATCTCTTAGAAATATTGTCTAATATTCTCTAATAATTAGATATTCAAATATTTGAATATCTAATTATTATTTTTGTCCTTAATATTCATCGGGAAGTCTTTGAATCTCATCTAGGCGAAATACAGGTCCATCTTTGCAGACATATTTATCACCGATGTTACAACGGCCGCATTTTCCTACACCGCATTTCATTCTCAACTCAAAAGTCGTATAAATCTGCTCCTTCTTAAACCCTATCTCTTCTAATCCCTGGAGCACGAATTTTATCATGATGGGAGGACCACATATTAAAACCACTTTGTTAGTATCAAGTCCCAGTTCTTTTATATATTGGGGAACAAAACCTACATGTCCGTCCCATCCTTCACATTCTCTATCTACCGTTAAAAATACATTTGTAGCGAGCCTATTAGGCCAATTATTAAAAATATCCTCTTTATGAACAAGATCGTCGGGTGTACGGGCACCATACACTATATCTACCTTTCCATAGTCGTCACGCTTATCCATAATATAATTTATTACCGAACGAAGCGGCGCTAAGCCTATACCCCCTGCGATAAAGAGAAGATCTTTTCCTTTCAATTCATCATTTACCGGGAAATTATTTCCGTAAGGCCCGCGAATACCAATTTCGCTTCCCACTTCCAGTCCGTGCAAATATTCCGTAACAATTCCGCATTTTTTGATGCTAAGCTCTAAGAAATTTTCCTCTGTAGGAGAAGAAGTAATGGAAAACATCGCTTCTCCAATAGGAGGAACTGATATCATGGCACATTGCCCGGGCAAAGAAGTAAAAGATTTACCTCCTGCTGGGTTGACCACTCTAAAAGTCGTAACATCAGGTGTATCCTTTCTAATATGCTCTATCACTGCAATTTTCGGCACTAAGGGATCTACATGTCCATGACAACTGCAACTCATTAACCTTCACCGCCTAATCTTTTAATAACTTTTACAATATTCATATTGACCGGACATTTTTCTATACACCTTCCACATCCTACACAAGCATAACTGCCATGATTATTAGGATAATAAACAAGTTTATGCATAAACCGCTGCCTAAACCTTTGCTTTTGTGTAGTTCGGGGATTACCATGGGCCATCAGGGTAAATTCAGAAAACATACAAGAATCCCAACACCTGAATCTCTCCCCACAATTTCCCCCGGCAAAATCCTGAATATCGTAGCAATGGCAAGTAGGACATATATACGTACATGCTCCGCATCCTAAGCAACTTTGACTAAGTTCATCCCAAACTTTAGATTCAAAGATTTCCTTTAATTCTCCCTTAATTACTTTAGGGTCTACACTTGCTAAAGGAAGCTCCTTTACTTTCTCTTTAATAGCATTCTGTAACTTAATCAATTCTTCTTGATCCTGCTGGGACGCATCTTCCATGAGTTGTGCAAATTTTTGGGTAAGCACTTGGCCTTTCTCCGTTACAGGCTTCCACAAAATTTTATCTCCTAAATCCCAAGCAGCTACATCAACCCCGGGAGAAGCTTCTTCCGGTTTTATTTGGAAGGAGCTGCAGAAACAATTCTCTTCCGGCTCGGAACAGGCTAAGGAAACGATTGTGCCTTTATTTCTTCTTTTCTCATATAAACGATCTATGGGCTCGCGTAAAAATACATTATCTATTAGATTAAAACTCACCGCATCACATGATCTTACTCCAAACAGAACATACTCTCTGTTTTCACTTTCTACACTTTCCAGCTGTAATTTCTTGCCGTCACTTTCAAACTTTAAATAAGTCTCGCTCTGAGGGAAAATAACGTCTTTGGGAGAAATCTCCGTTTTCAGCGCCTCTAAATTTACTGTTTCCCCTTCTGTCCACTGAGCAAAATTTACTCTATCATCCTTTTCAATGGGTAAATATAGCTCATAAGCTTGGTTAATAGCCTGCCAAATCTGCGGGAATTTTTCTTTCTTTAATACTTTCATCATTTTCCCCCCTTTGCCCGTGTTTCAAAAGGATCTATATCTTCAAGTTTGAAGGTCTCCAGTGGTGCATCCAAAGAAGGATTTACCCCGGCGTTATGCTCACCATAGAATTCAGTAATATCTTTAATAATTTTACGGTTTAATTTAGCAAGGGGAATACCGACGGGACACACTCTACTGCATTCACCACAATCCACACAACGACCGGCTACATGATAAGCTCTAACAATATGGAAGAACTGTTCTTCACTGTCTACCTTGGCTTTACCTGCTACATTGGCTTTACTATTATCGAAAATACATTTTTCACAACTACAAGCCGGACATACATTACGACAAGCATTACATCTGATACATTTGGAAAATTGTTCTACCCAGTAAGCAAAGCGCTCATCAGGAGACATTTTTTCTATTTCCTCTACATCTTGATAAAAATATTCAGTAGTGTTATTTCTTTCTACCTCTTCTGCCAGTAATTCATCGTACACTACCGGATTCGGATATTGGCAGGTAAGACATTTATCATAAGCAAATTCTCTCGCGGAAAATTTTTGCTCCCCCTCTTTAGTTATAAAAACAACCTCATCTTCAGATTTCTGTACATCCAGCAGGCCCTTTGCTAAACCTGCTTTTTTTACTTTTTCCGGGTCAATCATTCCCGGACAAGGCAATCCGTAGATCACAACTTTGTCCCGATCTACTCTATTGTCTTTCAACAATTGGTTAAAAGCCCGGGCATCACAACCCTTTAAAAAGACGCCCACTTTTATATCTTCTTTCAATTGTTCTATTAAATATTTGCTTAAATTAGCTACACAAAAAGAGTCCCAGATTAAAGAAGCTGTCCCCTCTTCTTCTGTTATAAAAGCTGGATAAGAATCATACCAAAAATCTCCCTTTTTCCAGCCTAATATTTTATTTACTTCACCATTTGCAAGGGCTAGTCTAGCAGTCTCTCTTACTTTGTTCGCTATCTTTTCCATCTTGCATCCCTCAACTTTCTGTTCGGACCGAGTTTATGCACTTGCTCTAACGCTTCATTCATAACTGCAGCAAATTTATTACCTTCACCAGCAGAAATCCAGTCCACTTTAAAACGCTCCGGTTCCAACCCCACATATTCCAGAAGATTTTTCATGAGAGTAAAGCGACGACGGGTATAATAATTCCCACTTGTATAATGACAGTCTCCAGGATGACAACCTGCAATCACTACTCCATCAGCTCCCCGTTGAAAAGCACGCAAGACAAAATTGGGATTAACTCTGCAGGAACAAGGAACTTTAATAATCTTTACATTAGCAGGATAATTCAGTCGACTCGTACCTGCTAAATCAGCCCCCGCATAGCTACACCAGTTACAACAAAAGGCTACGATTAGCGGTTTAAAGTTACTTGTATTTTCCGAGGATATTTGTTTGTTTTCTAAAGACATATGGCATCTACCTCCGCTAAAATCTGTCTATTCATAAAGCCTTTGAGATCAAGAGCCCCGGCACGGCAAGTAACTGTACAGCCTCCACATCCCTGACAAAGAGCTTCATTTACATGGGCAACTGTCTTTTTCACGATTTTTCCCTGTTCCTTCACCTCTATGACTTGGGAGGATATAGCCTCATAAGGACACATTTTCGTACAAGCCAGACACCCACTGCAAATTTGTTCATCAACCTGGGAAACGCAAGGATTATTAACCAATTTTCCTTTGTTTAGTAGTCCTATAGCTTTGGCCGCTGCCGCACTGGACTGTGCTACTGTTTCCGGAATATCTTTAGGTCCTTGACAGGCTCCGGCTAAATAGATACCTGCCGAATGGGTTTCTACCGGACGAAGTTTAGGATGAGCTTCTGTAAAGAAGTTATTGGCATCTGTACTAATGCTGAGTTTTCTGCCCAGCTCTTGTGCATCATCCTTAGCCTTTGTTGCCGCGGCTAAAACTACCATATCGGCATCAATTATCAGAGTTTCACTAGATAAAGCATCGACTCCATGGACTTGAAGTTTATCTCCTTCAGGGAAAACTTTCCCCACCATGCCTTTGATATAGTTCACTCCGTATTCTTCTACGGCCCGCCTCTGGAACTCATCAAAATTCTTGCCCGGTGTACGAACATCTATATAAAAAACATACACTTCTATCTCAGGATATTTTTCTTTAATAAGCATGGCGTGCTTAGCAGTGTACATACAGCAAATTTTAGAACAATATGTTTTTCCTCGAGATGACTTGTCCCGGGAACCAACACACTGAACAAACACTACTTTCTTAGGCTTATTACCATTAGAAGGTCGTAGGAATTTACCTGCGGTAGGTCCGGCAGCACTAGTTAATCTTTCAAATTCTAAGGATGTAATGACATCAGGATGCTCCGTATAGGGGTATTCTCCAAATTTATCTAGATTGATGAGATCATATCCTGTAGCCACAACAATAGCGCCATATTTTTGTGTCACTAACGTATCTTCTTGGTTAAATTCTATAGCCCCGGAAGGACACACTCTCTCACACAGACCACATTTTCCTGTTTTAAACTTAAGACATTCCTCCCGATCAATTACAGGTACATTAGGAACGGCCTGGGGAAAGGGTATATAAATCGCTCCTCGCTTTCTCAAGCCTTCATCAAACTCACTTTCAGCTTTTTTAGAAGGACATTTATCCGTACATATACCACACCCCGTACATTTATCCGCATTTACACTCCGTGCTTTTTGCCTGATGGTTACTTCAAAATTACCCACATACCCTTGCACTGCTTCTACTTCACTGTAAGTATAGAGATTAATATTAGGATGGGTAGAAGCATCCACCATTTTGGGCGTTAAAATACAAGCCGAACAGTCCAAAGTAGGAAATGTTTTATCTATTTGGGCCATTTTTCCGCCAATGCTGGGTGTTTTCTCAATAATATCAACTTTATAACCGGCCTCAGCAATATCAAGAGCGGTCTGAATTCCGGCAATTCCTCCCCCGATCTCTAAAGCTCTAGGCTCTACTCCTATTTCTCCCGGAACAAGTTCCGTATTTAAAGTAGCTTTAGCTACTGCGGCTCTTACCAGTGCTATGGCTTTCTCTGTAGCTTCTTCCTTGTTTTTGTGTACCCAAGAACATTGTTCTCTAATATTAGCAATTTCTACCAAATAAGGATTTAACCCCGCTGACTTTGCCGCTTTACGAAAAGTGGCTTCATGCATTCTTGGTGAACATGAGGCGATTACTACTCTATCGAGCTTTTGTTCTTTTATTGCGTTTTTGATTAAGTTCTGTCCAACTTCAGAACACATATATTGATAATCTTGGACATTTACAACACCAGGGATTTTTTCCGCTGCTTGTTTTACTTGGTCAATATCAACGGTGCCGGCTATGTTCGTACCGCACCAACATACAAAAACTCCAATCCTCTGCAATGCCTTTCCCCCTCACTTAAAAGATAATATATATCTACACGTACTAATGCTCTAATTGATAAGCTTTAACAAGCTAGAACTTTATTTATTATATTTGCGGAACCCGCTTACAATGGCCTGTTGAGGCATTTTAGGATCAATTTTGCCAGGTACATCATCGGCCTTCAATCGGCTGCTTCCTTTGCTTCTGATAATAGTCAACCTTACGGCTTCCATTAATTTGGCCAAATCTATATTTCTCGGGCAACGAGTTGTACAGGTAAAGCAGGAGGCACAACTCCAAATAGTTTGACTGTTTGCTACTTTGTCTAACTGACCTAATTGCAACAGTCTTATAACTTGGTGAGGTAAAATATCCATACTGCTACTAGCAGGACACCCTGCAGTACACTTTCCGCACTGCATACAGTCCTTAACATTTTCTCCGCTAATTTCAAGTATTTGCTGTAATTCCTTCTTTTTAGCATCAGGAATTATCTTCATACGTCCCATAAACCGGCCTCCTTCCTTATTCTTTAACTCCTAAAGCTTCTGCTAAAAGCTCTGTAAAATAACTGATTGCTATTTTTCCATTTTTATTTTCCAGATTATATTTACAAAGAGGACATGCTGTAACAAGCTCTTCCACCTCGTTTTTTAAAGCGGATTTCATGATATTATCTGTCATTTCCTGGGCCAGCTCTTTATTATCTAGCGAGAGATATCCTCCACAACATTCAGTCCTATAAGGATACTTTACAGGAGTTGCTCCCAAAGCTTTGATAAACTCCTCAATTATTGAAGGATTCTCTGGATCATCAAAATTCATTGTTTCAGCGGGACGCAGGAGTAAACACCCATAATATGCTCCAATTTTACGATTTGTTAGAGGATTTGTTACTTTCTCAGCTAACTTATCAAAGCCAATTTCATCTCTCAACATTTCCAGATAATGAATAACTTCAGCTTCTCCCTGATAATCTTGAGCCAATTGTAAATAATTATTTACTTTATTTTTCACATCATCTTTCGTCTTCATATCTTCATTAACTCTTTTGATTACATGATGACAAGCTGCACACAATGTAATTAGTTTTTCATTTTTTTGGGCTGCTTCTGCTAAAGCTCTTACCGAAGATAGTTTAGTCCCTATTTCATCCTCAGCCAGAGGATAAACGGCACCACAACACTGCCATTCCTTTTGCTCTTCTAGCTCTACCCCTAACGCAGCTGCAGAATTCAAAGCAAACTTCTCTAGCTCTTGAGCCTTCGTTTTCAAGGTACACCCTGGATAATAGCTAAATTTCATTCCGCTTCATCTAGACTCGCATAAACTTACTAGTCTAGATTTACACCTCCCTTCAATTTCAAGTACAACTTTACACTGAGGAAATTATTCTTGATTTTAGCTTGTTACTTTTTTCTTAATTTCCCCTTTAGATTCGAAGATGGATATTAGAGGTTGCCCTAATATCCATCTTGCTTACCATTTTTTCTTTATTCCCGTGAAATCATATTCTCTAGGTACATTATCTTGCATATTTTATTTTCTCAGTATCATACATGTTGTTTCCTTCACTATCAATGACTACTATCACCGGGAAATCAACTACTTCTAACTCTCTAATAGCTTCCGGTCCCAAATCCTCATAGGCTATTACCGTAGATTTTTTAATCGAACTGGCTATCAAAGCAGCTGCCCCTCCAATGGCACCAAAATATACGGCTCCATACTCTTTCATCCCGGCAATTACTTTCTCAGCCCGAGCCCCTTTACCAATCATTCCACTTAAACCTTGTTCTAATAAAGGAACTGTTAAATCATCCATTCTATAACTAGTTGTAGGTCCGGCAGAACCAATTACTTGTCCAGGTTTGGCAGGTGTCGGCCCCACATAATAAATAATGGAATCTTTTATAGCAAAAGGCAGTGCTTTTCCTTCCTTTAAGGTGTCAACTAGCCTTTGATGGGCTGCATCCCTTCCCGTATATATGGTTCCTGTAATGTTAACAATATCACCGGCCTTTAAAGATTTAACTGCATCTTTAGTGAATGGTGTACTTATCCGCTTGATCTCATTTCCCATCTTTACCCCACTATTATTTAAAGTACTCTTTCTTCATGTCTAGAGGCATGACAGTTTATAGCAACAGCTACAGGTAACCCGGCTATATGAGTTGGATATTTTTCTACTTTTACTGTTAACGCCGTGGCTCTACCACCTAATCCTTGAGGTCCTATGCCTAGATTATTGATTTTTTCCAGTAATCTCTCTTCCATTTCCGCATAATATTCATTATTATTCTTATCGTCTACTTCTCTGAGCATAGCTTTCTTAGCTAAAAGGGCAGCTTTTTCAAAAGTTCCCCCAATACCCACACCGACAACAATAGGCGGACATGGATTAGGACCGGCTATAGCTACTACTTCCACTACAAAATCTTCTACGCCCTTCTGACCATCGGAAGGTTTAAGCATTTTCAATTTACACATATTTTCACTACCAAAACCTTTAGGGGCTACAGTAATGCGCACTTGTTCTCCGGGTACAATACTGCTATGAACGACAGCAGGTGTATTATCTCCTGTATTCTTTCTTTTCAAAGGATCTTCCACTACTGATTTCCGTAAGTACCCCTCTTGATAACCTTGACTAACACCTTCATTGATAGCCTGGTTAAGATCACCACCGATGAAGTGAACATCTTGTCCAATCTCTATAAATAATGTAACTAATCCTGTATCTTGACACATGGGTACCTCATTTTCGGTGGCAATGTCAGCATTTTTAATAATGTTATTCAATATTTCTTTCCCTATAGGAGATTCTTCTCTTTCTTCAGATAAAACCAGACGCTTGTATACATCTTTTCCCAGATGGTAATTTGCACTGATGCACATTTCTTTGACCGCCTTTGTTACCTCTTGAACATGAATATCTCTCATTACAGCATCACATCTCCTTAGCAAATAATTTTATATTTATGATTTTCTACCCATTCCTTATAAGATAACAATAGTAAAAATTTTTGCAAAATTTATAATGGAGGTAATTATCGGTATATTGTATTTGATATATAAAAAAGCAGGTATCTAAAGCCAACATACATTGACTTAGATACCTGCATCTTTTGATAAGAATACATCTTACAGTTGTTAACCCTGAAGGTTTCCTACCTTTTGCAAGTGTTCAGTTTAAGAATGCTTAAGCAGACCCTTAAACCTATATTCACTTTATTAATTTTTAAACAGTATATACTATGAAAAGTAGTTTGTAAACTCTTTTAAGCTGAAAATATATGACAATAGATAGTGATTAATTGCACTAATACCAAGGCTTTAACAGTTTTCTGTCTCTTCCTCTTTTACCTCAACATCAAAGCGTCGCTTGTCTTTCTTATATTTATAATATTTATGAGCTACTATACATTCATTTCCATTTTCATATCGTGTAAGAATATATTCAAAATCAGTTAAAGGTCCTTTTATTTGAGCTATTTTCTCCTGCTGCCCATCAGTCCATGATTGCTGCGAGGAGATTATTAAATCTTTTAGGACAGTACTCATTTTAGCCTCTTCATATACAAGGAGACTCATATACTCTATAGAAACTCCTGTTCCTCCTGTGGCTTGCACAACCTTAAGAAATCCATCTTGCATAGTAAAATCATTAGAATATTTAGCTACTTTAAGATCTGTTTTTATATTTTCATATTTATTACCATTAGCCGTCACTATTTCAATATTATTACTCCAATCTGCGTTATTGACAAGGATTGCTTCCTCTAGGCCATTACCTGTAACATCCAAAAAGGTTATATCGAAGGAATGTTCAAACTGTTCCCTGGAAATCTCATAGATATTGCTATTTACAAATTCCCATAATTTATCCAAGTCCGTTACATCCATAGTTGAAGTTATTTCTCTTTCTTGGGCTACTGTTTTAGCATTACAGCCTACAAAACTCAAACTAAAAACTACAACAAATAAAGCTGCCAGAAATTTTTTCAAGATCAAGCTCCTCCTTCTTTTTATTTATTAATCCTCCACTTTCAATAAATATCCATATATCCTCTTAAGAGTTTCACTAACAAATGAATAAATTATAATTTTGGTCAAAAAATATTGTCAAATATAAAAATAGGGAGCACTACAATGGATTCTTCTTTTAAATCTTATTGGCAGGATACAATTAAAACAAGAAATTTTGCACCCTTACAAGAAAATACACGCACCAATACTGTAGTTATTGGTGGGGGTATTGTAGGAATTACTACGGCCTACCTCCTCTCAACCCAAGGTGTGGACACTATTATCTTAGAAGGAGGTAACATAAGTACCAGTGCAACTGCTAAAACCACTGCGAAGATAACATTTCAGCATGGAGCTATATATAATGATCTAATGACTCGTGTGGGAAAAGAAAAAGCTTTTCAGTATCTTGATACTAATAGAAATGCTATTACTCACCTCAATAAAATTATTACAGAACACAAGATAGCATGCGATTACAAAACTCAACCCGCTTATCTTTATGCTACAAATAATAAAGAAGTTGAAATAATAGAAAAAGAAAAGGAAGCCTATGATAATTTAGGTGTAGCTAGCTTCTATCAAGAAAAATCCATCTTACCTTTTCCCGTGAAAGCCAGCTTGGCAGTTACTAACCAAGGGCAATTTCATCCCCTCAAATATGTTTATTCCCTGGCTGATATCATAGAAAAAAAGGGCTGTACTATTCATGAAAACACTAGGGTCCTTGATATTCAGGGAAGTAAATCCCCTTTTAAAGTAATTACAGAAAAAGGGGAAATAACATGCGAAAATGTAGTTGTGGCCTGTCATTATCCTTTTTTTAACGATGGTAAACATGGTATGTATTTTTTTAGAATGTACCAAGACAGATCGTACGTACTGGGAATTAGAACTTCTTCCGAACCCTTCGATGGAATGTATATTAATATCAATAATCCCATCTATTCCCTAAGATACCAGTTTGACGATAAGGGAGCCCTCTTACTATTGGGAGGTGGAAATCATAGAACGGCGGAAAAGGAAGATGAAAAAGCTTCCTACAAAGAGTTAGAGCTTTTTTCTCATAAATATTTTACTAATCCGGAAATTAACTATACCTGGTCTAATCAAGACTGTATGACTTTGGATGGTATACCCTATATTGGACAAATGTCTTCAAATATCAAAGGACTATATATTGCTACAGGTTTTAAAAAATGGGGTATGACATCCGGTATTTTATCGGCAAAAATTATTAGCGACTTAATAATAACAGGTGAAAGTTTAAACACCGATGTCTTTAATCCGGCCCGCTTCTCTGTAGTAGATTCTGCTAAGAATTTTATTGTTAATGGTTTAGAAATTGCAGAAAATTTTATTATGAAACTTATGCCTATCTCCTTAGAGAATTTATCAGAAGTGAAAGTAGGGGAAGGAAAACTTATTGACTATAAAAATAGTAAAATCGGCGTCTATCGAGATGAAGATGGTAACTATTTTGCTGTCGTGCCTCATTGCACCCATTTAGGATGTTTACTCAAATTTAATACTGCTGAAAAAACTTGGGATTGTACTTGTCATGGCTCAAGATTTAACATTTTCGGAGACGTTATTGAAGGCCCTGCCACCTTGCCTCTGAAAAGAATAGAACTGCAATAATAAGGAGTTAGTTATGAATGAACTTTTAAATACAATTTTACGTAGTATCTTTGCTTATTTTTTCCTGATGATTGTAATCAGAACTCTGGGACGTAAAACTATTTCTCAAATGACATTCTTTGATTTTGCTTTCGCCATTACCTTAGGTACCTTGGCTGCTAATGTGGCAACGGGAGCAAATGCTGATTCCCTTACAGCAACTATAGTCGTGTTAACTTTTGCCTCTTTAAGTTTTGTGCTAGGGTATTCACATATTAAAAGCTTTTCTCTCAGAAAATTAATTAATTCAGAACCTATAACACTCATTCAAAATGGCGAAATAGTAAAAGATAATATGCAAAAAAGTCGTGTAACTCTAAATGACCTAACAACTATGCTGCGTAAGAAAAATGTGTTTAATATTGCCGATGTTGAATTTGCTCTGCTGGAAAATGACGGTATACTATCTGTTCAACCCAAGTCCCAAAAACAACCTCTAACTCCTTCAGACATGAATATCCCCACTTCGTATAAAGGTTTAACTAAAGATATTATTATCGACGGCAATATTATGCAGGAAAATTTAAAAGACGCTAACCTTGATGAGCACTGGTTAATGAACCAGTTAAAGGAAAAAGGGATTACCCATGTTAAAGATGTTTTCTTTGCAGCTCTGGACACATCAGGTAGTCTTTACGTATCAAAAGGTATCGTCGGCCAGGAGAAACCTGGTGAATATGGATTAGAATAATATTTTTTCGCTCTTTACTATTTCATTCATTTCTATCAAGGATTTATTATCCCCGGCACACATAATTGTATCTTCAGCATTTAGGACTGTTCTTCCGGAAGGTGTAATTACTTTATCTCCCCTTCTGATCATCACAATCAAGACATCATTAGGAAAATCTAAATCCATTATGGCTTTCCCTACCATCTTGCTATTACTAGGAATTTTTAATTCCAATAATTTAGCATAAATCTCCCCCGAGTAATCTGTAAATGTTTTAAGTACTGATTCTTCCTTTCCGATCAAATCAAGTTTTTTGGCCAGGGGAATAAAAAGAGTGCCCTGAACCATAACCGATACTAAAGCAACAAAGAAAACTATATTGAATATCTCTTTGGCAATGGGAATGCCTGCTGTCAAAGGATAGATGGCAAACACAATAGAAGCTGCACCCCTAAACCCTACCCAGGAAACAAGAATCTTTTCTTTGAGAGATCTTTTAAAAATTGATAGAACACCGAATATAGCTAAGGGACGAGCAATAAAAATAATAAAGGCAGCAGTTCCAATTCCTACTAAAGCTACCTTAGTTAAATGAGAAGGGAATACTAACAAACCGAGAGTAAAAAATAACATTATTTGCATTAACCAGGATAAGCCATCAAAAAATCGGACTAGACTAATTTTATGTAAAATTCTACTATTCCCCATTATTAAGCCGGTGATATAAACGGCTAAAAAACCATTTCCCTGAAGAAGATTAGCACAGGAATAGGATAATAAAATAGCACTGATAACAATAATAGGATAAAGGCCATCAATATCCAATTTAATGCGATTAATAAGCCATACGGCACCTTTTCCTACTATAATACCCAGTAATGCACCTAGCAAGATTTGTGATACAAGGAGTAAACCTATTCTCTGTCCTCCACCTGTTATAAGTCCCAAAAAGATGGTAGTTAACATATAGGCCATGGGATCATTTGAGCCACTTTCAATTTCTAGCAAGGGAGCCAAATTATTTTTTAAGTTAAGCTTCTTAGAACGTAAGATAGAAAATACTGAAGCCGCATCAGTAGATGAAATGATTGAACCCAGCAACATGCCTTCCAGAAAAGTAAAGCCCAGAACAAAATGAGCAAATACCCCTATAAAAAATGCTGTTAAAGCAACCCCAACTGTAGCCAAAACTCCTGAAACCAGGGCTACAGGTTTGGCAGTTTTCCAGTTTGTACCGAACCCTCCGGAAAACATAATAAAGATAAGCCCCACATTACACATACTTTTTGCTAGTTCCGGGTAATCAAAATATATTCCCCCGGGTCCTTCAGAGCCCATAAGCATGCCCATTACCAGAAACATAATAAGAGTGGGTATTCCATAGCGGTATAAAACTTTACTGGAAACTGCACATATAAGTAAAATTACTCCTGAAATCAATAAAACATCCATTAAATCCCTCCAAATATAATTCCACATTAAAATAAATCCGCCAGTAGGCTTTATTAGTCTCCCACTGATGGTAATTTTCTGACCTATGGCATATTATTTTTTTATGCTAATTTTGGTATAGTTATGTGCAAAAGACGCATTATATCCTTTTCTGATTCTATAACTCGTTCTACAATGAACTGCTCAAAGGGTTCATCATCCCTATGGGCTTTTTCTAAAAGCTCTATATTTTATTCACCTACTACATTCACCCATTTTTCATCTAGTACTTGTCACTTAATTATATCATAAAATTTCCCATTTTTCTTTTTCTATCGTAAGTTCTTCTTATATATCTATTTCTAATAAGACAGGACAATGATCACTGCCTAATACTTGGGAGTGAATATCAGCATTTTTTATCCTCTCTTTAATACTCTCCGATACAATAAAATAATCAATTCTCCACCCTACATTTTTCTCTCTCGCCTTATTCATATAAGACCACCATGTATAAGCATCTTCTCGATCAGGGTATAAAGAACGATAAGTATCAATAAATCCGGCCTCTAAGAGTTCCGTCATTTTACCTCTCTCTTCATCACTAAACCCTGCATTTTTTCGATTAGTTTTAGGATTTCTTAAATCTATTTCTTTATGAGCTACATTAAGGTCACCACAGAATATAACCGGCTTCTTTTCGTCTAATGCTTTTAAATAACTTCGGAACTGATTCTCCCATTCCATGCGATAGGATAAACGGGCTAATCCCCGCTGAGAGTTAGGGGTGTAAACAGTTACCATATAGAAGTCCGGGTATTCTAATGTTATAACCCTTCCCTCCTGATCATGCTCTGCTATCCCCATACCATAAGAAACCTCCAAGGGCTCATGCTTAGTGAAAATAGCAGTTCCCGAATAACCCTTCTTCATAGCATAATTCCAATATTGATAGTATTCCTCTAATTCTAAATCTATTTGACCTTCTTGCAATTTAGTTTCTTGTACACAAAAAAAATCAGCATCTACACTCTCAAAATAATCTCTAAATCCCTTTTTCAAGCAAGCTCTTAATCCATTAACGTTCCATGATATTAATTTGAATTGCAAATTTCATGTCTCCTTTGTAAATAAGATATATATTACTATATATGATGATATTATATATTATTTTTTCTTGCAATTTAGAATTATGATAGCTAGATAATTCTTTTAAGATAAAAACTTAGAATTGAGCACACTGCTCAAAAATTGGGGAAAAATTATTTGCTTATATAGCAATATGATTATTGGAATATTATGATAATCCTATTAACATGGAATTAAATAAAGAAAATATTATTGCAGCCATATGGATAACTATATAAATTCTCTATAAAAAGATGGGAAGTGAAGTTCATTGAAAATTGTCATAGCAATGGATTCTTTTAAAGAAAGTATCAGCTCTGTAGAGGCAGTTACTGCAGTTGCACGAGGAATTCGTAATGCTGCTCTATATAATAAAAAAGATGTAATTATAGACAAAATCCCCATAGCCGATGGTGGGGAAGGAACGGTAGAGAGTATCACATCTTCTACGGGAGGAAAAATTGTTCCCACGGAAGTGTTGGATCCTTTAGGGAGAAAGATAACCTCTTTTTTCGGCATATTACCTAATAATACAGCTATTATTGAAATGGCTGCAGCTTCAGGATTAAATTTGCTTAAAGCAGAAGAACGCAACCCCCTATATACAACAACCTATGGGACAGGGCAACTAATAAAAAGCGCTTTAGAATTAGGTTGTAGAAAAATTATTATTGGCATTGGCGGCAGCGCTACAAATGATGGTGGAATGGGAATGGCTCAAGCTTTGGGAGTAAGATTTTTAAATACTAATGATAATGAATTGAAATTTGGCGGAATTCATTTAGCAAGCTTGGCCAGGATTGATCTTGCTAATTTATATTATAAGGTTAATGAAGCAGAATTTATTGTAGCTTCCGATGTTACTAATCCTCTTTGTGGTCCTACAGGTGCTACTAGAATTTATGGTCCGCAAAAAGGGGCCGATGAAAGAATGATTATAACTTTAGATAATAATCTAGCCCACTTGGCCAAAATCATTAAACAAGATTTGCAAAAAGAAGTACTCCATATTTCCGGAGGAGGTGCGGCAGGTGGGTTAGGTGCAGGTTTAATAGCCTTTTTAGATGCAAAGATCCATAAAGGAATAGATGTAATCATGGAGCTTGTTGATTTTAAAAAGAGAATTTATGATGCCGATATCATTGTAACAGGGGAAGGTTCAATTGACTCTCAAACTATTTATGGCAAAGTTCCCTTTGGTATCGGAGAAGTTGCAAAAAAGCAAGACAAGATTGTTATATGTATCTGTGGGACCCTGGGAAAAAATCATGAAGCTCTTTATGATCTAGGCTTGACTAGCTTTTTTAGTATTTTAAATAAACCTATGAATCTCCAGAAAGCTCTACAAGAAGGTCCAGCTTTATTAGTTAAAGAAACGGAAAATATTTTTAGGCTTATCTTTGCCTTGATGACTTAAAAAAATATAGAAATAAGTAACTATTTTTGATATACCTTTAATCTTAA
This sequence comes from Clostridia bacterium, assembly GCA_018433015.1. Classification (GTDB taxonomy): domain Bacteria; phylum Bacillota; class Peptococcia; order DRI-13; family SV3-B141; genus SV3-B141. The sequence goes on from JAHDSB010000130.1 coordinate 15,924, forward strand.
ATGTTAGGGGTGATGTCTATTACGGATTTTATTATTTTATAAGAGGAGGTGATAACTAGCCGAGTTATACACTTTAAATCAGAAAATTATATGATGCGGAGGAAAAAGACATGACAAAAGTTTATCATGATAAAGATGCAAATATTGAATTATTACAAAATAAAATTATTGCCATAGTAGGATATGGAAACCAAGGACGAGCTCAAGCCCTCAATATGAAAGACGCCGGTATAAATAACATAATTATTGGAAGTAGACGAGATACTTCTTGGAACGAAGCAAACGAAGACGGATTTAAAATATTCTCCATAGCAGAAGCCTGTAAAAAAGCAGATATCATTTTTATGCTTTTGCCTGATGAGGTAGCACCCCAAATCTTTGCAGAACAAATAGAACCCTACCTTGAAAAAGGTAATATACTTAACTTCTCATCCGGCTACAATATAACTTATGGCTATATTACCCCACCTGAATATGTGGATATTATTATGGTTGCACCTCGCATGATCGGACAAGGTGTTAGGGAAATGACCTTAAGAGGTGAAGGCTTTCCCGCCTTTGTAGCAGTAGAACAAGATGCCTCCGGAAAAGCAAGGGATATGGCGCTAGCCCTTTGTAAAGCTATCGGGGCTACGAAAAAAGGAGCTATTGAAGTAACATTTACAGATGAAACATATCTGGATCTCATGGCAGAGCAAGCTACATGGCCCTTAATTATGTCTGTATTGCATGAAGTTTACAAATTCCAAATTGAAATGGGACATCCGGAAGAAGTTGTATTAATGGAATTATACCTTTCTAAAGAACCGTCCTTTATGATGGAAAAAATGGCTGACGATGGACTATTCAAGCAATTACCCTATCACTCCCACACCAGTCAATATGGGCAATTAGCCGGTTTTAAATCTGTCGATACATCCTATATTAGGCGCTTTATAAAACGCCGTTATGAGCTCCTAACCTCTAAGGCCTTTGCCCAAGAATGGGAGCAAGAACTTAAGCAAGATTTAATTAATTTTAATGCTATGAAGGAAGAGGCTTTCCAATCTGACATTAGCAAGGCAGAAGAACGAGTAAAAGCAAGACTAAAATAACTTATATAATAATTTTTACCCCTAGGAAAGTTTCAATGATTAAAAGGGGGATTATACATGGAGAAAAAAGAATATAAAAATTATGGTGGTTGGGCTTTTATACCTTTATTAGTTTTCTTAGGTATCTACCTAGGAGCAGGAATCTTCTATGATATAAAAGGATTTGCAGAACCTTTCAAACAAATTCCCAGATTAACTGCTTTGTTTGTAGGCATAGCCATAGCCTTAATCATGGGAAATCAAAGCTTTGAAGAAAAAATGGACATCTTTACCTCAGAAGCCGGAGAAAAAAACATCTTATTAATGTGTGTTATCTTCTTATTAGCAGGAGGTTTTGCCGGTGTAGCAAAAGAAATGGGCGGAGTAGAATCAACAGTTAATCTCGGTTTAACTTTTATTCCGAAACAATTCATTATTGCTGGGGTTTTTATTATTTCTAGCTTTATTGCCCTAGCCATGGGCACTTCTATGGGAACAATTGCAGCCATCGGGCCTATAGCAGTAGGCTTAGCTGATAAAGCTGACTTACCTATAGCACTGGCTATTGGTGCAGTAGTAGGAGGAGCTATGTTCGGCGATAATCTATCAATTATTTCTGATACAACCATAGCAGCTACTAGAAGTTTAGGAGTAAAAATGAGAGATAAGTTTTTAATGAACTTTCTCATTGCCTTACCGGCAGCCCTGATTTCTATAATTATATATAGTCTCTTAGGTACCTCCGGTAGTCTAGCCGGGCCATTTCCTTATGATTTAGTAAAGGTTATACCATATTTAGGTGTATTAATTGCTGCCTTAGCAGGAGTTAATGTTCTAGTTGTTTTAATATCAGGTATGCTTTTAGCCGGAATTATCGGACTGGCAACCGGAAGCCTGACTATCGTAAGTTTTGCCCAATCAGTAGGTAATGGTGCCAGTGGAATGCAAGGATTAGTTGTTATAGCTTTATTAATTAGAGGACTTACAGGCTTAGTTAAAGAACACGGAGGTATAGACTGGTTAGTAAATACCCTGTCAAAAAATATCAAAACCCGTAAGGGTGCTGAATATGGTATAAGTGCTCTAGTTGCTCTGGTAGATGGTGCCTTAGCTAATAATACAGTAGCAATAATGGTCACTGCTCCTCTAGCAAAAAGAATATCAACCCTTTATAAGATCGATAATAAAAAAGTTGCCAGCTTATTAGATATTTTTTCTTGTGTTATGCAAGGAATAATTCCCCATGGAGGGCAATTATTATTAGCCGGTACAATAGCCGGTATTTCACCGATCCTTATTATAAAGAACCTCTATTATCCACTAACCCTTTGTATTATAGCTCTTATATCTATACAGTTGAATTTTAAGGGCATTAAATTTAAGGAAAATTCAAAATCAAATGCTATTACATGAAAAAATTAAATTTTATATAAAATAAATTCATTTCAAGGAAGGTGTCCTTTTATGAAAAAAATTAATTATTCCCAGGTGGATTTTGACACCATGGTCATCCATGCAAGTCAGAAGCCTGATCCGTCTACGGGTGCTTTATCAACTCCCATCTTCCAAACTTCCACCTTTGTCTTTGACAATGTAGAACAAGGAGCAGCTAGATTTGCTAAAGAAGAAGCTGGATATGTTTATTCTAGAGGCGGCAATCCTACCACTGCCCAATTAGAAGAAAAAATGGCTGTTATAGAGGGAGGACAAGCCTGTGTAGCAGCTGCCTCCGGAATGGGAGCCATCGGTTCTACTCTTGTATCCTTATTAAAAAGTGGTGATCACATTATCTGTGGTGATACCATCTATGGTGGTACTTCAGTTCTGATGCATCAAGGCCTGCCGGAGATGGGCATAGAAGTTTCCTTTGTAGACACTACTGACTTGGATAAAGTAAGAGCAGCTATTAAAAGCACTACTAAAATAATTTATTTTGAGACCCCTACTAATCCAACTATGAAAGTCACAGATATCAAAGGTTGTGCAGACATAGCCCATGAACACAACTTATTATTAGTCGTTGATAATACTTTTGCCCCGCCTCCCATCCAATATCCATTAAAACTCGGAGCTGATATTTGCATTCACAGTGTTACCAAATATATCAATGGACATGGTGACGTAATTGGGGGAGTTGTAGTAGGGCCCCAAGACATAATAGATAAAATAAGAGGTTTAGGTATCACAAAGGTCTGCGGTACACCTCCTAGCCCCTTTAACTCCTGGTTAGTATTAAGGGGACTAAAAACCTTGGGGATGAGAGTAAGAACACATTGCGAAAATGCTTTAGAACTGGCTAATTTCTTAGAAAACCATGAATATGTGGCTAAGGTATTCTATCCCGGCTTAGCCTCCCACCCTCAGCATAAAATCTGTAAAAATCAAATGAACGGTCTATTTGGCGGAATGCTATCTTTTGAATTAAAGGAAGGAATAAATGGAAAATCAGCCTTTGAAGCTGGTAAAATTCTGCTTAATAATTTAGCTATTTGTTCTATCGCTGTTAGTTTGGGAGATGCGGATACATTAATTGAGCACCCCGCAAGTATGACCCATGCCAGCGTTGATACTGAAGAAAGAATAAGTGTAGGTATAACAGATGGCTTAATTAGGGTATCTGTGGGGCTAGAGAATGCCAAAGATATAATAGAAGATTTAAAACAAGGATTTAAAGAACTCTAATAACAATATATAGTATACTTAAAGGAAATGGGTTTCAATTTTGAAACCCATTTCCTTTGATAATTATAGCTGGGGGAGAGGATGGCTTGTGTATATAATACGACAATGTGCGCAAGAAATGGTTGATAAAACTATAAAAACCCTGGGTTATAACATCAATATTATGGATAACTTGGGAATAATAATTGGAAGTGGAGATCCCAAAAGGATCGATACCTATCATGAAGGAGCTGAAGAAGTACTAAGAACGGGAAAACCCTTAGTTATTACCTCTCAACAAGCCATGAATCTTAGGGGAGTTAAGCCTGGCATAAATCTCCCGATTTGCTTAAATAACAAGATTATTGGAGTAGTGGGTATCACCGGTAATCCCGCTGCAATATCTCCCTATGGTGAGCTTATCAAAATTTCCACGGAAGCCATGTTGCAGCAAGCTTTTTTAACTGAACAGTTAAAAATGAGACAAAATGCTAAGGAATTATATGTAACAGATTTAATTAACAATAATTATAATGCTGAGGATGAAGATGAATTTATCGCTAGAGGATTTGTCTTAGGTTATGATATGAAAGTCCCCAGAATAGCCATAGTACTAAAAATATATAACATAAACACCTATAATAGTGAGTTTCTTGCCTATGAGAATTTAAAAAAACGAGAAAAAGTTCTCACTTTATTAAGGCTAGTCTTTAGTAACCCCGTCCACATGATAAGCTATAGTGGTAGTAATACTTTTTTAACATTTTATGGGTTGAATAATTCAGAAAGAATGTTTAATTCCCATTCTATTAAAGAATATACTTTAAAATCTCTAAAAGAATTACAAACCAGGTTAGAGAAAAAACGTTTAGTTTATAACATAGGAATAGGCATGTACTACCCGGGAATTAAAGGATTAAGAGCCTCTTATAAAGGGGCATTGCAAGCGATTAATATAAAAGAAAGAACCAAATATATAAATAGTTTAATTTATGCAGCAGATGAAAGCTTAGAATTATTAATTAATAGTCTTCCCAAAGATTCCATTGAGCAATTTAAACAACAATTCAATAATAACGCTAAGCTGAACTTAGCAAAAGAAATAAAATTGCTTAAGTCTTTATATCATTTTTTCGATTATGATCTTAATATTTCAAAGGCTGCAGAGAGTCTTGGTATTAGCAGAAATACTTTAGGTAATAGGTTAGATAAAGTATTTGAAATTACCGGTTGTGACCCTCGAAATTTTTCTGATGCAGTTAAATTAAAAATTTTTTTGTTAATTTTAAACTCATAATAATCCTCTCTTAGTCTAAATTACTACTACTATTTCATTGAGGTTTTGAGAAACTCATGATAACAAGGTGATATAAATGCAACAATACAATGTACTAGTAGTTGATGATGATGTGGATATTATTGAAATTATTTCCTTATATTTAACTAATGCAGGGCACTGCTTATAATGGTACATGTAAGTAATTCAAGAGGAAAATTCCAACATTTTCCAACTTCAGCCGAGTATATCAAAACTACTAAAAAAATGGGTTACAAATTTGAACTAGACAAGCCTAAGTCTTAA
>JAHDSB010000176.1 GCA_018433015.1 Clostridia bacterium
GGATCATATCCTACAGTAGCAAATAATAAGCCTAATACTGCTGCCAAGGCGCCTTTAGCTAAGGACTTGCCACTAACTGCAAAGACGGCAGTAAGCCCAAATATAGCTACGGCAAAATATTCTGCCGGTGTAAACATTAACGCAAATTTAGCTAACAGTGGTGCAAAAAAGATCATAACTATATTGCTAATTATTCCACCTGTGGCCCCGGCAATACAGGAGATACCTATAGCTTTGCCTCCCATTCCCTTTTGCGTTAGTGCATAACCATCTGCCATGGTAGCTGCATTAGCTGGTGCACCGGGAGCTCTAATTGTTATAGCTGTTATGGATCCACCATACATACCTCCCGCAAATATTCCTAACAGCAAGAGCATAGCCGGTATAGGTTCCATATTAAAGGTCAAAGGCGATAACAAAGCTATAGCTAGAGTTGCTGTTAAGCCCGGTACTGCGCCAAACATAATACCAATGAAAACTCCACAAAATATTAAAAGTAAATTAAGGGGTTGCACTACTGTTAGAATGGAACTGATGATTAAATCCAAAATTCCCACCTCCTAAAAGAGTAATCCGTATGGTAGCGGAGCTTTTAACATCATGCGAAACACAAGATAAATTGTGAGACATATTACACCGGAATTAACGGTACAGTAGATTAAGATTTTCTTATGTATAGAGCCAAATATTATTAAAGCTATGGCGAAACTCAGTACAAAGGTGGTAGTAAAATACCCGATGATATTCATTGTAAAATAATAAACAACTAGTAAGATAATAATGGACAAGAATTTGATCCATTCCGTCTTGCTCATTTTATAGCTAACCTCTTCCTTATTCTTTAAGCCCTCATAAATTATAGCCAACGATAAAAGAGCTAATAGAATACTTAGCACCCTGGGGAAAAAGGAAGGACCCGCATTCTGAACTTCAAAAGCAGGGAAGGAGCCGGATACATGCCATGTAACAACTGAAATAATAAAACCAATAATTCCCGCAACTAAATCTGCTTTCATAAATAGCTCACCTCTTTTATTAGAAGGCTTACCGTAAGGCAAGCCTTCTTTTAATTAAATAAAATTAAGTTGTTGGAGCACCGACTCAACCTGGGGATACTGTGTATCTAGTAATTCCTTGAATTCTTCAGGTCCCCGATATATTAAATCCAATTTAGCTTTTACCGCTTTTTCTTGGAACTCCGGATTTTCAAAGGCTTTTTTGAAGGCCTCCACTAATTTGGCTTTAACATCTTCCGGCGTTCCTTTAGGGACGGCAAAGCCTCTCCAGCTTTCCCAAACCACATCATAACCTAACTCTTTGGCCGTAGGAATGTCAGGGAAACCGGAATGTCTCTCCTCGGATAGGACTGCTAAAAGTCGCATATTTCCTTCAGTAAGATGTTGTTCCATGCCAGTCAATGTTTGAATTCCTGCATCTACGTGTTTTCCCGCTAAAGCAGATATAATCTGGGCACTCCCTTTGTAGGGTACATATTTAAATTTAGCTCCCTCTACTTTGCTTTCCAACAAGCCCGCTGCTTGATGGAAAAAACCTCCTAAAGCAGTAGTAGCCATTTGAATTTCTTCCGGATTTTCTTTTGCCTCATTTAATAAATCTCCCAATGTATTAAAGGGACTGTCTCCCGGCACAAAAACACCTACCGGTTGCCGGGTAAATTGCATAAGCAAATCAAAATCACTGTATTTTGTTGGTGTTTGGCCCATAGCTTGGTTAGTTAAAATATCAAATGTTAAATTAGCCACAGTGTATCCGTCGGGCTTAGCTTGTACTGCCTGTCCCCAGCCAATAGCGCCGTTAGCACCTGTAATATTATTATATGTAAAGGGTTGTCCTAATTCTTTAGAAGCATAATCACCAATCAAACGAGCTGCTAGATCTGATCCCCCTCCGGCACTCCAGATTATTATCATGTCCATAGGCTTTTCCGGATATTGGGCTGTCTCTTCTTGTGCACATCCCACCATACTTGTGACAATTATTAATGATAAAACAATTGCGAAAATTTTAATCTTTTTTTCCATTAAAAACCCCATCCCTTCCTTAATATTTTGGAGAAATTACCTCATCACTCTAGACAAATTTTTTGCTTACAGATGTTCTATTTCCACATACTATAATTATTAGTTCAGCCTCTTCACAACTTACAGTTGTTAAAAACGTCAGCAAAAAGTATTTCCATCGATATACCGGAATCCTTTTCGATTTGTTTCATTACCGCTAAAGAAGGTGTAGACTCGCCATTTTCCCACTTGCTCCAGGCTTGTTGCGTTACTCCGTATAACTTTGCCATTTTGCTTTGAGATTTTTCGCCGCGATATTCAACTAACTTTTTTCTAATAATTTTAACACACCTCCCCTCTATAATAATAACTTTATATTTTATTTATATTATATATACAACCTATAGTTGTTGTCAATGGCTTTAACAACCTATTTTTGTTTTTATGGTTTACTACAACAGGCAGTTGTATAATACTTTATAAAAGGGGGTGAGTGAGTTTGATTGGATTAAGAATTAAAGAAGAAAGAATAAAAAAAGGACTATCTCAAGAAGAACTTAGCAAAATAGTTTCCGTAACTCAGCAAGCCGTAAATAAATGGGAACATGGTAAATCACATCCTGACCTGGAAACAATTAAAACATTAGCCAGCTTATTTAATTGCTCTACAGATTATCTCTTAAACCGTACTGAAGAACGGCGTCCCGCTACCCTAGTTCAAGAAGAATTAACCAAGTATACAACTAAAGAAAGTCAAGAAAACTTTCCTTTTCTAACTGATCTTTTCCTGAAAGTGCCCGATCTTACTGAGGATGAAAAAGATTATCTTTATGATCATGTTGAATTTCTCATACAGCAAATTTTCAAGAAACGACAAAGAGCAAAAGAAAAAATATCACAATAATTTAAAATAGAATACACCTAAAATTTAAATTATAAAAAGCCCTGAAGTAAGCATATCTTATCACTTAGAACTTCAGGGCTTTCAGGAATATCTTAAATATTGAAATTTAAATATACTTTTGCTTAAACACCACGTAATAAAAACAGAGGTATAGCTATAATTATCAAAGAGATAACCATAATAGCTATGGATATATTTTGTAACTTAATGTTATTTTTCTTCATCCCACTAACAATACCAATGAGCCCTATAATTAATAGGAAAAAACCTAAAATTATCATATATATCACCTTTCTCTTAAAAGAATACCTTTTTGGAAAAGAAATTCTTTTGTTTGAATCATTTACTCCATTATTCCTTGATCAGAGGTTGAAGTTGTTGAGAATACTGCTGAATTTTCAACACCTAAGGGGGTTTTTTTTGCTGAGCTTTCTACCTGATATATGCCCATAGCTCCTAAAACTATTATACCTAAAACACCCAGGGCTACTAATTTATTGTTCATACATACTACCTCCAATTTTATACTCCTTCTATAATTAAATACCTGCCAAGTTAGAAAAAAGTTTGAATTTTTAATTGTGCAAATTCTAATACTAGAAAACATCTCTTAACATTATTTTACCACAAACAAATGTTCGTGTATAGAAAAAAATAATACCCCAGAAGATAGTATTTTTGTCTATCCTCTGGGGTAAATTTATTAAATTATTGTGCTTATGTGAATATTGATAACTTTGCTAATCTGCTCTTTACAAACATTTGGGTAAATACGTATAGAATCTACAGGCTTCTATTATATCTTCCACCGGACAGTTTTCATCCTTGCTATGGGCTAATGCACCATCCCCAGGGCCAAATCCTATGGTAGGAATCTTTAAAATGCCCATGCTAGCTACACCATTTGTGCTAAAATCCCATTTAAAGATTTCAGGCGCCTCATTGTTTAATTCTTCTAGAGCTTTTACAGCTCCTTGCGTCAGTTGATGTTCTTTGCTTATTTCCCAAGCGGGGAAGAAAATATCTAATTTAATATCTTCTCCTGTCCAACTCTTATCATCAAACTTAATTACTTTCCATTTAGCATCAGTATCTGCTAGAAGGGTTTCCATTTCTTCCTCTATGAATTTGTTATCTTCTCCCAAGCCTAAACGCCTATCTAGGTAAATGGAACATTTATTAGGTACTGTATTGATAGATCCCGTTTGACATTCTATTTTTGTTAAAGCTACAGAACCGGGTTTCTTATCTTTTCTAAAGTTTTCATTGAGCTCCTCAACCCGCTTAATTATGGTATGCATACTGTAAACCGGGTTAACACCTCTTTCGGGAGCACTGCCATGGCAAGATACTCCTTCAGTGGTAATCTTAATAGAAGTACGTCCCCTCTGTCCCACGGCTAGTTTTAATCCTGATGGTTCACATATTACAACATAATCAGGTTTAATTTCATCTCGCTTATATTCATATAATAGGGCTCCTCCATCGCAATCCTCTTCCATAACCGAAGCAGAAATGTAGATAGTCTTACCTTCATGTAAGCCCAGCTTTTTAATAGCAAAACCGGCATATACTATTGCCGCAATGGCTGATTTCATGTCACATGACCCTCGGCCATATAACTTGTTATCAATAATTTCTCCCCCAAAAGGGTCCACAGTCCAATCATCAGCATCGTCTACTGTAACAGTATCCATATGACCATCAAATAAAATTTTCGTGGGGCCATTTCCTATAATTCCAATAACATTACCTAATTTATCTATTTTTACATTATCATAACCTAATTCTAACATTTCGTCGCGGATATGTTTAGCAACATCACCTTCATTACCTGTAAAACTCTTAATCTGCACTAATTCTTGGGCAAACTTAATTAAATCACTTTTCAGTGCATTTAAAACTTCATCCATCTCATTCTTCACTCTCACCACTCCTCTGCGCTAGATTTGGTAAGCTACTTTCTTTTAAAAGGGGCCCCATTGAATAGCTTGTGCTATAACAAGAGCTCCCGCTCCAACCAGTGACCAGATAAAAAATAGAGGTAACATAAATTTAGCCCATTTTTCCCAGGGTACACCTGCTAAAGCCAGGCTAGCCATAAAGTATCCCGAGGTAGGATAGAAGATGTTAGATATTCCATCACCAAATTGTAAAGCTAGAACTGCCGTCTGCCTTGTAACACCAACAAGATCAGCCAAAGGTGCCATAATGGGCATTGTTATTAAAGCTTGTCCACTACCCGAGGGAACTAAAAAGTTAAATAGTGATTGTACTACCAACATCCCTATGGCTGTAATAGAAGCCGGTAAACCACTTACGAATTGTGATAGCCCATAAATAATAGTGTCCATAATAACACCCTGATTCATTATGACAGTTATTCCTCTTGCAATACCTACAATCAATGCTCCTACTAAAACATCCTTACATCCTTCAGTAAAGGCATCACAAATATCCTTACTGGACAATCCTCCTAGCAAACCTGATACTACAGCTATAGCAATGAAAACTCCTCCAATTTGCGGCATATCCCATTTAAACTTTAAGACACCAAATATCATGATTATAAAAATTGCTGCTGCTGAAAAACCAGCTAATTTATGCTTTGTTGTAACTGTAATATCTTTACTATTGCCCTCAATACTCTTTCTCGTAATTTTATCTTCTTCATACACCAAACTTGCTTGAGGGTTTTTTCTAACCTTGAGGGCATATCTCATTACAAATAAAATACCTATGGTGGTCGTAATTAATAATACAATAATCCTAAATTTTACTCCCGAATACAGGGGTAATCCTGCAATTTTTTGCCCTATCCCTATAGTAAAAGGGTTGGTTAGTGCTGCTGTAAAACCTGCTGCTGATCCGCACAAAGCAATAGCTGCCGCTGTCATAGAATCAAAACCTAAGGCCAAAGCTAAAGGTAAAATAACGGGAACATAAACCATACATAATTCCGGCATACCTATAAAACAATCTACTGAGGCAAATAATACCATTAGAACAGGAACAATTAATATTCCTTTTCCTGCTACTTTCCGTGCTAGAGCATCTACCCCTACTTGTATAGCTCCTGTTCTTTTAACTACCACAAAAGCACCGCCTACACAGAAAGTTAAGACTACAACCCAGCCTGCTTCAACAAAGCCCTGAGGTATGGCTACGAAGAAATCTAATAATCCTACAGGATTTTGGGCTACTTGATGATAGGAGGTGGCGTCAACCATCATTCTTCCTCCGGGCCCTTCTACACGATCATATACGCCGGCAGGAATTACATAAGTCATTATGGCCATAAAAGCAATAAAAGTAATCAGAATTACATAAATATGAGGCAATTTAAAACTCTTCTTAGTTGACTTCTTTTCTTGTAAATTTGTAGTACTCAAAAAATATCTCCTCCTTAGCCGTTTTATTTACAACAACAGTTTTTATCTAAAACCTTGAATTCCTCACCCCCCTTCGTAATCAATTTAACTTTTACCCTAGCTAAGATGATAAGTTTTCACATATATTAACGGTATTACCGCATACATAGCGGCAGCTTTAACAAGCTCATCTTTCCACGTTTTCTCGTTGGGAGCATGGGCTTGGTCTTCGTGACCCGGACCAAAACCAATACAAGGAATACCATAGCGCCCCATAATAGAAACTCCGTTTGTTGAGAAAGTCCATTTATCAACCAAAGGATCATTATTAAACAACTTTTTATATGCTTTAACTAAAGTTTGACAGGCTGGATGCTTTTCTTCTACAACCCAAGCAGGGAAGTAACATTCTGTAGGATAAATCAGTCCTGTATAGGCTGCTCGTTCGTAATTGTACATTGATACTTGAGCACTGCTCTCTTGAACTGCGGGAAGATTTCTTATCTCCGCTAAAGCTCCTTCCCATGTTTCCCCTGCCGTCAGCCTTCTATCTATAGAAATAGTACATCCATCGGCTACAGCACATCTGGAAGGTGAACTGAAAAAGATTTCCGATACCGTCAGACTTCCTTTACCTAAAAATTCATCATCTTTAAGATTCTCATGAAGAGCCTTAAGTTCATTTAGTATGGTAGCCATCTTGTATATGGCATTGTCTCCTCTTTCAGGAGCTGAACCGTGACAGCTTAACCCCTTGGTGGTAACCTTTATCTCCATCCTTCCTCTATGTCCTCTGTAGATATTGCAAGAGGTAGGTTCCGTAAGAACCACAAACTCAGGTTTTACCTTATCTTCGTTGATAATGTATTGCCAACATAGACCATCGCAGTCCTCTTCTTGTACGGTTCCTGTTACCACTAGAGTATAATCATCTTCCAAACCCAAGTCCTTAATAATTTTTCCGGCATATACCATGGAAACCATGCCGCCCTCTTGGTCACTGGCCCCTCTGCCTATGATAATTTCTTCGCCTTCATAACCTTCGTAGGGATCATACTCCCAAAGACTCGGATCTCCTACGCCTACGGTGTCAATATGGGCATCCATTGCAATCACATGCTTGCCCTTACCTATAGTTCCAAGAATATTGCCCATAGGATCGATTTCTACTTTATCGAAGCCTACTTTTTCCATTTCTTCTTTAATTCTCAAGATGACTTTTTCCTCATTACAACTCTCACTGGGTAAAGCAAGCATGTCTCTTAAAAATTTAGACATGTGCGGTTTATACTTCTCTGCCAAGTTTAAAACTTCTTCATATTTAATCCCCATCTCTTTCCCCCCTGTCCACATAACAATATTTCTTCCATCCCTTCTGTCACTTCCCCAGCCAGGGATAAGCACCATCCCATACTACATTGCGGTAACCTACCGGATCAGTGGCTCCTTCTGTACTGATAAACAAAATTTTTGAATTCTCATCAATCTTTAAGGATTCACACATCTCCCTATATTTCTCACTTTGGGCTAATATGCTAAAGAGTCCTACTCCAACTGCCCCTGATTCCCCTGATATAACACGAGGATCACCTTCCAGGGGATTGGCCAGAATCCTCATACCCCGTGCTGCTACAAAATCGGGGCAGGAAACATACATGTGGGCATAATCCCGCAAAATACCCCAACTGATTGTATTAGGAGTTCCGCAAGATAACCCCGCCATGATAGTTGTTAAATCGCCTGTAACTGAATGAGATTTTCCATCATCCATAGATGCTGACTTATAAATGCAGGCAGCTTCTTCCGGTTCCACGATTACTACAGTAGGACCGTTATCGCCAAATTTCTGAGCAAAATATCCTAAAATAGAGCTTGCAAAAGAGCCGACACCGGCCTGTAAAAAAATATGGGTAGGTCTTTCCACATTTTGCTGTTTTAATTGCTCCTCGATTTCATTAGCAATTACCCCATACCCCTGCATTATCCAAGTAGGAATTTCTTCATACCCTTCCCAAGCAGTATCTTGAACTACTACGCCGTTATGTTGGCCGGCATATTCTTTGGCATATTTTACAGCTTCATCATAATTAAGCTCTGTAATTTCAGCTTCCGCCCCTTCTTTTCTGATACTTTCCAATCTGGCAGTTGCTGAACCTTTAGGCATAAAGATAACTGACTTTTGCCCCAGCTTATTTGCTGCCCAAGCTACTCCTTTGCCATGGTTCCCATCGGTAGCCGTTACAAAAACCACTTCACCGATTTTTTCTTTCAATTCCGACGAGCTTAACTCAGCAAAAGATAATTCGCTGATATCTTCATTTAATTTTTTACTTAAATACTTACCTATGGCATAAGAACCACCTAATACCTTAAAAGCATTTAAACCGAATCTATAAGATTCATCTTTGACCCATATTTTATTCACACCTAACTTGTTAGCTAAGTAATCTAAACTGTGTAATGGTGTGCTCTCATATTCCTTAAAACTTTCAATGAATCTTCTTACACCTGTAATTTCCTCTGCCGAAAGAAATTCTAAGGATGCTTTCTTATAATCTTTGTTGTGCATTTTTTCATTAGTAATCCACTTGATATCCAACTCTTTTTTCAACTCCTATCTTATTTTCCTACTGCTGTACTCTTTGTCATTTGCTTATAATATATTGCAACAAATATGCCAAAAGTCTGCTTCCCTAACTGAATACTTACAAAACTCTTTACTGACAACCGTTATCTTTCTCGTATTTATAAGGGCTAGCAACTTCTACTTATTGTTAAGAAATTTAAAAACCTTTACCATATTAGTACAAAAAATGCTGATAAAAACACAATAAAAGCCTTATCAAAATGATAATTTTTATCATTTTGATAAGGCTTTTTTGAGATCATCAGCAATATCCGCTGTTGAGCTATTAATTTTTTTATCATTATGATAAAGTAAGATTTCTATTCATGACTCTTTTCTGATGCTTAGTTGAGCCAAGCGAAAAAAACCCCGCATTACTGCGGGGTACTATTTTCAAATATTATATTTATCTCTGTAAAAGCTTTAAGACATCAATTAATTTCCGGTCATAAATTTGGCCCTTGGTATTACCAATTCTCGTATTTTCTGCTAGTCTTGCTTCATACTCTGCAATCCAATCACGTTTACCATTTCTATCTGCCTTGGTCAAAAAATAACTATAATTTTTATATTCTGGCAACTCTAGTTTAATAGTAAGTAATCCATGTTCAAATAAGGAAATTTCCCCTTCATCATAAAGTTTTCTGGAAATTGTGCATAACTCTTTATGTGTAGCATTGCGAATATCATAGTCCTGTGCTATTTGCTCATAAATATCCATTTTAGCATTTTTGGCATTAGTTTCTGCATAAAGTTTTTCTTTGGGAAAAGTTGGACTGTTTTTGCGGGTATTTTGAGGAGTATATAAAGTTGTCATATTGCTGCAACCGGATATCCTCACAATAATTTCATCCCCTTTAAATTTTTACATAAAGATTGTTTCCAATTTCATTATATACAATTCCATATTTTGTGTCAATTAGGGACTAATTTCCTATTAAGAGGCTAATGTTTGATTTTTCAGTATAAATATTAATCAATTATGATAAATTGTAATAATTCATCTTTCTGTAGAGGGTAGCTATACCTATCCCCAAAGCCTCTGCAGCATCTTTTTTTCCTTTAGTACTATTTCCATAAATACTCAAAGCTTTTTCCAAAGCTCTTTTCTCCAAGAGTTGCAAGTTTAAAATACCCATATTTTCTAGAGTAACTCTTTCACCATAGGTATTAACCTCATTATAAGATTCTAACTGAGGCTGCAATACTCTTTTGGGAATATTATCCTCGCTTAATATTCCTTTTTTATCCATCATATTGATCATAAACTCAATGGTATTTTCCAGTTCCCTAACATTTCCCGGCCAATCATATCTATATAAACACTCCCATACTTCATCTTCAATAATTCGTACTTGCTTTTTTAACATAGAGGAGTATTTTTTAATAAAGTATTGGGCTAATACTTTGATATCACTTTTTCTTTCCCTTAAGGGCGGTATATTAATAGGAATAACATTAATACGATAATATAAATCTTCTCGGAAGGTCTTCTCTTGAATCATTGCTTCCAAGTTTTTGTTAGTAGCAGCAATAATCCGCACATCTACGTCGATGGGACTATTGCTTCCTACCCTGATAATTTTTCTTTCCTGAATCACTCGCAACAGTTTTACCTGCATATATAAGGGTAAATCAGCAATTTCATCTAAAAAGATAGTTCCTTTATCTGCAAATTCAAATTTACCTATTTTTCCTTTATTGTCTGCTCCCGTAAAGGCACCTTTCACATAGCCAAATAACTCACTTTCTAACAGGGAATCAGGAATAGCACCACAGTTAATAGCTACAAAAGGTCCCTTACATCTATCGCTTTTTAGATGTATAGCCCGGGCAAACAATTCTTTACCAGTCCCGCTCTCCCCCGTAATCAACACAGTGGAAGGATTGCAAGATATTTTTTTTATGGCCTTCTTTAACTTCACTATTTCTGGAGATTCTCCAATTATCTCATCTAATCCAATTTCTTTATCCGTAGTAGTTAGGGAGTAAACTTCTTCTTTTTTCCTTTGCGTATCATTAAAAATAAAGAATTTATTAAAATGCCGACTATCCAGGTTAATAATATATTCTTCCCCAAATAAATGATGTTTTTTTCCGTTAATGGTTACTTCATATTCCGTCTTAGCAAAAATCTTGTTACCCGTGGGCTCAAAGGTAAAGGTTGGTATGTCTTTGATATTGTCAATTTCTAAAATATCTGCTGCTTCGTTATTTATCCTGACCACTTCATTGGCTTTATTAACGATAACTACTCCATCCTCTAATTTATCGATAATATGATTTAACAAATCTATCAACATATACATTTTCTCATTTTCCAGTTCGTCTTTGGCTTTTAAGGAAATCATATCGGAGATCTGTTCTAAAAATTTCATGAAAGTAGCAAAGTTTTTCATTATATGATTCTTCTGGATATTATCAAAACAGACAAAACCTATTACCCCTATTACTTTATTATCCAATTTTATAGGTGTACTTATTTCAAAAGTTTCTTCACATTTATATCTTTTGGGGCATTTTAGGCATATTTCATTTTCGCCCGGATTTTTTATAATCTTTTTTTCTCCCGTGGCAATAACTTGTTTATAGACATAACCCTCATCAGACATGTCTATACCGATTCTATTTGTAAAACATCCTGTGCCTGCTATTCTTTGGAGATTATTATCTACTATCTCTACATCAACCTTTAAGATATCCGAGAGCACATTAGCATACATGGTGACTGTACTTTGCATTTTTTTCAGAATACCTTCCAACGATGTCTCCTCCAAATTAAAGTTTTAAGTTCTTATGGAATAACCGTTTACCGGCCCGATTATAGCGCACCGCAGATTGAGTCATTATCATCACTGACGAGATAACTAATATAATACCTAGGCTTTCCCAAAGGGTAACCCTTTGATTGAATACCAAATATGAACCGATTACTGAAATAGGCACTTCTAAAGTTGAAATGATAGAAGCTTTACTAGATTCTAAACCCAGGAAAAGACCCTTGATAAAAAACAAATAACTAACAGCCGTGGAAAGAACACCTAACATAATTACAAACAAATATACTAAAATGTTAAAATCCACTTGAAATATTACCAAAGGGTCGGAAAAACTTAAAGAGAATAAAAAGGCAAAACCCAAAGTATATGTCAGGATGGTAAGTTGGTTATAGCTTTGTACTAAGGCTTTACTTATTATATTCATTGTCCCATAAGCCATTCCTGCTGCCAAGCCATAGATAATTCCTATTTTATCAAAGTTTAACTCCTGGATACTTCCCCCTGTTACAGTCAGATAAACGCCTACTATACAAAAGATAAGAGCCAGTAATTTAGCTTTTGTAATATATTCCTTAAACAAAACCCGGGAAATTATCATCACAAAGATAGGAGAAGTGTAAAGCAAAGTAACGGTAGTGGCTATAGTAGTTTTATCTATAGCGGAAAACATAAATAAATTATATAGAGCATGGCATACAAAGCCCATTAAAGCAGAGTATTTTAAACACGTGTGATCTGTTTTTAAAAGATTCCTGTCTGTTAACAAGAGGTATAGAAAAAGGGTTAAGAAACCAAAAAACATTTTCAAAGAAACTAAGTCCTTGGGTTTGATACCATGGTCCAGAACATATTGGGTATATAAAAGGGCTGTTCCCCACAAAATGCTGCTTAATACTATGCAGACACTGCCCCATACAGGTTTTTCCTCCATATAATCCCCCTTGTACGCCTATATTAAAAGATAGAAAGGCAGATACCTTTCTATCTTTATCTTTTAATCTTCTTTTTTAAGTACTATTATTTAATAAACAATTTTCTATCTACTTTTGCTAAGGTTTCACAACCGTTTTTCGTTACTCTAATAGCTTCACTAATTTCTACGCCAAAATCCTCATAATACATACCGGGAATGATGTGCAAGGTCATATTTTCTTGTAATACTGTCTTATCTCCAGGTCTAATGCTGATGGTATGTTCGCCCCAATCCGGTGGATAGTTAAGACCTGTGGAATAACCTATTCTGGACTCTTTAAACAATCCGTATTTCTTTAAGTTTTCAGCCCATACCGCCTCTGCTTCTTCGGCTAAAACTCCCGGTTTGATAAAGTCTAACACCTTATTTAGTCCTTCGATAGTTATATCTACTGTTTCTTTCAATTTCTTCGTAGGTTCACCTAAGGAGATGGTTCTGGACATAGGAGAGTGATAACGTTGATAACATCCCGCCAATTCAAAGATTACTATATCTCCCTCTTTATACTTTTCGTCGGTCCAGGTCAAATGACAAGCGCCAGCGTCAACTCCTGTGGGCATCAAGGGCACTATAGCGGAATAGTCGCCCCCAAATTCCGGCGTTCCTTCTGTAAAGGTCCGATAGATTTCTGCTGCCATATCGCATTTCCTTACTCCCACATTTAATTTATTAATAGCATCCATCATACCTTTTTCCATGATTTTTCCCGCAGCCTTCATAAATTCCAGTTCTTTATCAGACTTAACTATTTTTACCCAGTTAACTAGCCCTTTAGCATCTTCAAATTTTGCATTAGGAAGTCCTGTGTTTAACCTTTCAAAACATTTAGCGGTGAAATAGTAGTTGTCCATTTCTACGGCAATTCTCTTTTTGTCTTGTTTCTTTTCCTTCAACACATCGGCCACATAGTCCATAGGATGTTTTACATCATTTTGTACGTAATCATCACTGTAAGCTAATATATTTTCGTGGCTTAAGCAGGAAGTTTTTCTAGCTGCTATAGCATCCATAAATCTGCCAATCCAAACAGGCTCTGGGTGATCTGCCATAACAACCAACATTTGATGAACATAGAAAGACCAAGCATTATAACCGGATAAGTAATTAATATTGGCCGGATTTGTAATAAGTAAAACCTCAATGCCCTTTTCTTCCATTTTTTCTTTTACTTTTTTTAATCTGGTTTCATACTCTTGTTTTGTAAAACTAAGCATTAAGTTCACTCCTTTTGTTTTTAGTAGCACAATGGGAAGTTAGTTCCTATTGTGGTGGTTTATATTAATAAAATTTTTATAAACTTCTTACTTTGCTTCTCTGATATTGGCTACTTCTTCTTCTACCATTCTCAATATTTCCAAGCCTTCTTCTCCTACAGAACCTTTAAATACTTCCCGGGCTGCTTGGGCAGCTTCACGGAATACATCTCTTTCTTCTGGAGTAAGTTCTACTATTTCAATGTCGCTAGCCTCTCTGATCATCTCTAGTCTTTCTTCATTTAACTGTCTCTGCTTTTTAAAGATAAAATCATTCAAATCATAAATTATTTCAGTTAATATTTCTTTAGTCTCTTGATCTAAAGCTTCATAGAATTCAGGATTAGTAACTGTGGCTGCGAAGAAACCATCTTGCTTACCAATTATTAAATAATCCTGCACTTCATAAAATCCCATTTCTTGTATGGCAAATACGGGGTTAACCTGAGCATCAATTTGTTTTAGTTGTAGTCCTGAATAAACTTCCATGTATGGCATAGGAGTGGGATTGGCGTTATATGCTTGGTAGCTGGCAACTATCAGGGGAGAACCCATGGTTCTAATTCTTATACCTTTAAAATCTTGGGGAGACCTAACTAGTCTATTAGTGGTCCAGGCATTGTGACCTTCAAAGAACCAATCTAAAACTTTCATTTCATGCTGTAAATTTACCTCATTTAATTTTTCTATAGCCTTACTATTTCTTAAGAAGAGCTGGATATCATCTTCTTCCTCCGGTAATAAGAAGTGATTATAAAAGATATTGTTTTCCGGTACTGTTGTAGATGTAGTGCCGGGATTTAAGATAGCAAAATTCAGCAGTCCGCCCTGGAGAAACTCTAAATAATCTGTTACTCCCCCAATTTCTCCGGCTCTATATATCTCTACTTGCACTTTTCCCTCAGTTTTCTCTTCAACTAGTCTTTTAAATTCATAGCAATATAAGTCTTGAATACCTCCAGCAACTTCCTCATGACCAATTCTCCAAACAACTTTTTCCTCTGTTTCTTTCCCCGTCGTACATCCGGAGGTGAGCAAAATAGCTAAGGTCAGTAGCAGGGCTAAAGATAGTAACTTTTTATACATAATCTTACCTCCTTATTTACATAAGTAGATTTCTCGATACCAAGGCAACTTGGGGGAACATAATCATTATTACAGATATTATTAAGAAGATAACTAAGTATGGTGCTGCCCTTCTTACTACTGTTAAATACGGTTTATTAAATACTGCCGCTGCAGTAAAGATATTACAGCCAAAGGGTGGCGTTGCTGAACCGATGGCAGATTGTAGAGTTACTATAATCCCTAGGTGTATGGGATCAATGCCTGCTGCTGCAGCCGGTCCGACAAACATGGGAGCTAAGATTATGATTGCTACTAATTGGTCTACAAACATACAAGCTACAAAGAAGAAGATACTTACTATTGCCAATATTTTAATTGCACTGGGATCTGTACCTAAGATGGAAGCCGTTAATAATTGGGGTAATCTAGCCAGAGAGAACATCCAAGCAAAGGCTGCTCCTGCTGCAACTAAGATAAATACTACTGATGTTACGATCCCTGAGGAAAGGGCGATCTTGGGTACATCTTTAATTGTAATGGATTTATATATTACTAATTCTAAGATCAAAGCATATAAGACCGAGGCTGCTGCTGCTTCCGTGGGGCTAAAGAGTCCTGAATATATGCCCCCGATTATTATTCCTGGAAAACCTAAAGGCAAGATGGCTTTCTTTAAAGCTACTATCTTCTCTTCCCTTGTGGTCTTATTAGTAACAGGTATATTTCTTTTCTTAGCATCGATGTAATTATATATTGCAAAAAAAGCTAGTATTAAAAGCCCGGGGCCTATACCTGCTATAAAAAGCTCTCCTACTGATGCTCCGGTAACTACTCCGTACATTACCATTACTACACTAGGTGGTATCAGTAAAGCGATATTAGCTGCATTAATTATCAGGGCTAGAGATTGGGATTCTCCATATCCTTTATCAACCATTTTGGCATACATGGGTTTGCCAACGGCTACAACTGTAGCTTGGGTTGAACCGGAAATAGCTCCGAAAAACGTACAGGTTGCTGCTGTAGTTATGGCCAGTCCACCTTTTACATGGCCTACAAAGGTATTCACTAAATCCAGTAATCTATTGGAAGTGTGTCCTACGCTCATAATATCTGCCCCAAAGATAAACATGGGTACGGCCAGTAAAGAGAAGACTTCTACTCCGCTGGATATCTGTTGGGCCAACCACATAGGATTTATATCTGGCATATAGATTGCTAATACTGCCAAAGGCCCTAATAAGAGACCTAACATCAACGGTGCTCCCGTAACTAGGAGAACGAAGAGTATCACTAGTAATAAAAGAACCATATTTTCAACTCCCTCTGTAATCTTCAATTATTGTCTAGCAGGACATATATTCCTCGCTTTGTAATTTTCTGGGAGACTCCACGTTTGCTTCTTCCACTTCTTCTGCTACACCCGTTAGGGGAATTTCATTATTTAAATAGATTTTTTCCTTGTGAGTTAGATTTAAGATCAGGTTTACTAAATACTGAATACCTCCTAAAGTAAATCCTATGGGTAAAATCATGGTGGTAAAGTAGCGTGGTATCTCTAAGGCAGGAGTTACTCTACCACGTGCTACTACCGTCATCGTGTATTCATAACTGTAATAAGCGAATAAGAACATTACTACCATGGAAATAAAGGCTATGAAGAGGGCCATAAATTTTTTACCTTTCTTAGGAGCCAAATCCAGAAAAGCTGACATATTGACATGCTTTCCCTTTCTAACGCCATAACCTAAACCCATAAAGGTTACTAATACTACTAAAAATTGTCCTACTTCTTCAGCAAAGGTCCAAGAATTATTAAATACTACCCGCGCTATAACGTTACCAATAAGAATTGCGGCCATTAGGATAATACCTGTACTAAGTATAAATTCCTCAATTTTCGAAACTATACTATCAATTCTCTTTAATAAAAGCATATTTTACCTCCCTCGTGTATTATTATATTTACGTTCTAAAGTACTCCAAGGCAGATCTTACATGCATTTCCACGCCAATGCTCAAGGCATTTTCGTCAATATTAAATCTGGGATGATGATGGGGATAATCCGTTCCTTTGTCCTTGTTCCCTATCCCTACAAAATAGAAGGTAGAAGGTATCTGCTTAGTAAATTCAGAAAAATCTTCTCCTGCCATAGTCATGTAGGGAATCACATTATCTGGCCCCACTAACTCCTCGGCAATTTTTTTAATCATGTTGGCCAATTTGGCATCATTTTCTACGGTGAAATTGCTGGGCATAAATTCTATTTCATACTGGGCATCAAAGGTTTGACAGATTCCCGCTACTACTTTTTCTAATCTCTTCCTGGGCCTTTCTAGTGAATCATCGCCTCCTTTATATAAGTATCTTAAGGTACCTTCTAAAACAGCCTCTTCCGGG
This sequence comes from Clostridia bacterium, assembly GCA_018433015.1. Lineage (GTDB taxonomy): Bacteria > Bacillota > Peptococcia > DRI-13 > SV3-B141 > SV3-B141. The sequence continues at coordinate 17,398 of JAHDSB010000176.1, forward strand.
ATGATATTGGATGATGTTCCCGTATCTACCTTAGCAAAACTAATAATTGTGGGCGTCAGCACATTGATTTGCTGGGTCTGGATAACCTGTGCTCCCATAATAATTTGGGCTGCAATAATTACGGGATCCTTAGCTTCTTGAGGCATGGCAGTATGGCCGCCCTTACCCTTGATACGAATTCTAAAAATGTCCATGGCTCCCATAACGGGTCCCGGAGTAACACTTATTTTTCCTGTTTCGATAGGACTCCATAGATGTATAGCTGTAGCTGCATCTACCCGCGGATTTTCAAGAACTCCCTCTTCCACCATGAATTTGGCCCCGGCATCCTCTTCATTAGGTTGAAAGACAAATTTAATCTTGCCCTGGAGCTTATCTTTATTTTGGGTAAGTATCTTAGCTGCTACTAAAAGCATGGCCATATGCCCATCATGACCACAGGCATGCATTACTCCTTCATTTACCGATTTGTAAGAGACATCATTTTCTTCTGTTACAGGAAGGGCGTCCATATCTGCCCTCATCAGTAAGGTTGGACCTTCACCTGCTCCTTCTAAAAGGGCCACCACCCCTGTTTTAGCCATTTTCTTAGGTTTGAGACCGCATTTTTCTAAATATTGCATAATTTTTTCTTGGGTTCTGAATTCCTGAAAACCTAGTTCCGGATATTGATGAAAATCTCTCCGTACAGCAATTAACTCGTCTTCTAAGGCTTTAATTTGGTCTTTTATCTCCATTTTGCCACCTCACCTATTCATTATGACTGCGAATTTATTACTCTCTTTTAAACCCCTCAATATATATTATAAAGGTTCTAAATTTTAAACCATCTGTCTATTTGTATGAATATAATGTATTTTTGTAGTCATTTTGTTCTAGCCGAATAAACAATATTTTACATATATCTCAACAAGCTACCGTACTTTGTCAGCTCATCTTTGATGCCACAAATTCTCAGGGCCTTCCAAAAGGTTGCTTGAATAGCTGAGATCACAGGTTTTCCTAATTCCTGCTCTAGTTTTTCTAATATGGGGATACTTCTCACACCTGTACACAAGATGGCCACACCATCCGCCTCTGTGGTATCAACTTCCCTGGCTAATTTATAAATGGTCTCTAAGCTTTGACTATCGATTTCCGCATCATGCAACAAACCTAAACCCTTGATATTGACTACTTCAAAACCACTTTCCGTGAAGAAACTTTTGCATTTTTCATTTACTTCCTTTATATAGGGAGTTGCAATAGCTATTTTTTTCAAACCCAAAGTATTTAAAGCATCTACCGCTGCCCGAGAAGTTGTTATACAAGGGACCCCTCCTGAAATTACTTCCATGGATTTTATTATGTCTAAATCATATTGTGCTCCCCCAATAAAACTTCCACTTGTACACCCTAGTATTATCACATCTACCGGTGCTTCCCGCAGTATCTTGGTAGCTTCCAAAGCCTGTTTCCCCATTTTACTCAAATGTTTTTCCGAAGTTTCCTCCAGGGATATTCTTGTAGTACAGGTGATTACTCCCTCCGGTGACATTTGATAAAATTCGGGTTCCATGACCCAACCGGGTGCCGGATAGATGAGTCCTAATTTGGCCCGTGCACCATATGAAGAATCCTTCATCCTTAAGCTCCTCCTTTTAGTCCTAGTCCTTAAATGGCTTTAATTAAGATGCCTAATTGAACTAATGTTCTTTTCTACTAAGATTAGTATAATTTATTCATAATTCCTAAACATTCCCCTAATTGTATGAAATTTTGATTTTTTTATATACAATATGACTAAAAAACTTCCATATTAAATATGAAAGTTTTGAGAAGGGAAAATCATTATATCAAGATTACAAATTGCATACAACGTTTTTTACAGATATGGAATTATCAGGTATATACTTTTGCGGTAATTCCCTTACAGAGGTGGCTTTTGTAAGCTTTGTGGTCCTAGCCTATTATATTAATTAATTCCTAGTGTTAAAATAAAGATAACTAGAACTAATGGGAGGTTGTAGCCATGCCCTTAACAATTAAAGATTTTTTACATCTCGAAATTATTGACGGTGGCACTGTAAGAAGTGCCAAGGATATTGCCCTGCATAAGCCTATTGATTCTATTTCTGTGATAGAGCTTCCAGTAGAAGACTTTGTTCATGAAAATGAATTAGTTCTCTCCACTTGTATAGGGTGTGCTGACGATGTCACCGTGTTTAGAAACTTCGTCTGGGATATCTATAAATCCGGAGCAGCTGCTCTAGTAATATCTACGGGCAGATATGTGAAAGAAATTCCCCCGGAAGTAATTACGTTTGCCGATGAATTACAATTCCCGTTGCTAGAAATACCATGGGAAATAAGATTTGCCGGAATTATAGAAACTGTTTTGTTGGAAATAAATAATATAAAACATTCTAATCTAAAAAAATTTGAATCTTTACAAAAAAAACTCTTAACTTATTTTTTAGATGGCACTACCTTGTCGGACGCCGCCGAACTTATCCACCGGGAATTTGGTAATAAAGTAGTAATAGTAAACACGGCCGGGGCCATTAAGGGTAAAAGTAATCATAGTGATGATTTTCTTAATATACTGGAAGAACCTCTAAAGATCTTAACTTCCGGGAAAAACTTAAACGCCTTAAAAAACTATAATTGTGAAGATGTTTATACTGTTTATAAAATTAGATCTAAAAATATAGTCCATGGCTACTTATATATCAAAGCGTTAGATAAAAATGCGGAAAATGATTTAGTAAAACCCAATCGGAATTTTGTCGTCAGACATATAGTATCTCCCATCTCCCTCTGGTTTGACAGGGAACAAACCATCTTTGAAACGGAAATGCACCATCAGGATAACTTTATTTGGGATCTTATCAACGCCGATGAGGAAAATTTAGCAGAATTATTACAACAAGGAAAATCCCTGGGCTACGATCTGTCCCTGCCCTATATTTGCATGGTTGGTTTGGTAAATAATTTCGAAACTTCCTATAAGGATAATAGATTAGAATATAACTCCTACGAGCAATGGAAATATAATTGTATAAAGGCCCTCAAACAAGAAGTTTTAAGGGCCGGACGTTCTTTAAAATTGCAGGTGATGAGTACCTTTCAAAAAGAAAGATTGATTGTGTTTTTAGAAATAAAAGACAAAAATGTAGAAGCTCTAGCTACAAAATTCCTCGATGTTACGGAACAAAGAATAAAACATCTCTATCCTAAACTCACTATTTCCTGGGGAATTGGAGAAAATATCATCACCTCATATTGCTTCAATAAAGGTTATGTAGATGCCAAGATTTCCTTAGAAGTATGCTCTAAGGAATTAAAACCCGGCTATAGAAATCTCTATCACAATCCCAGTATCTATCGGCTCCTCTCCCTGATCTATGAACATAAAGATGCCCAAGAAATTACTATGAATATCATTGGTAAACTTGTGGAGTATGACAATGAAAATGGGTTAGATCTTTTAAATACCTTTAAAACTTATATGGAGAATAAAGGTAATGTAAGCCAAACGGCGCGTTCCCTCCATCTCCATCGGCAATCCCTTTTATATAGGTTAAAGAAAATAGAGGAAATCACTACCCTAAACTTAGATAAAGCCGATGATACTTTTTTACTGGAGTTATGTGTAAGACTGTGGGAGAAACAACACGATATCATGGTTTAAATCAACACCTATCAATGATTGAGAATTGAGATCATTCTTTATACACTAGCGGCATTCTTTTACCCAACCTTGTTACCACTTCGATAGATATGGTATCAGCTAAAGCCCCGATCTCGTCAGCGGTAATCCTTTCCTGACCCTGTTCTCCTAAAAATACTACTTCATCCCCGGCTTTAACATCTTGCACCTCAGTCACATCAATCATAAATTGATCCATACAGATAGTACCTACCATGGGGCACCTCTGACCATGGACTAAGACCTCCCCTCTATTAGCTAATAACCTGAACACCCCGTCAACATAACCTAGAGGAACTATCCCTAAGACAGAGTCCCTCTTAGTAACAAAGGTCCTCCCATAACTTACCCCTGTCCCGGGCGGTACGCGTTTTATATGAACTAATTTGGCTTTGATGGACATGACGGGGTATAAGTCTATGGTAGGATTTTTTCTCATTTCCTGACCGGGATAAAGTCCATATAGAGAAGTTCCGGGACGGACCATATCTAAATGCATTTTAGGGAAATTTATTGTGGCGGCACTGTTTGCCACATGTTTTAGGGGGATCTTTATTCCCTCCTTTTCTAATTCCTTAGTAAAATCCATAAACTTTTTAAATTGTTGTTGTACATGTTTACCCTTTATTTGATCTGCCGTAGATAAATGAGTAGAGATTCCTTCCAACTCAATTTCAGCTAAATTATTTATTTTTTTAATATCATTTATAGCTTGTTTATCAGGTATAAAACCTAACCTTCCCATACCTGTGTCGATTTTAAGATGAACCTTCACTTTTTTATTGTATTGCCTAGCCGCTTCACTAAGCTTAAGGGCTTGACTATATTGATAAATAATGGGGATTAAATCATATTCTATAAGTTTTCTATAATCTTCTGCTAAAGTATGGCCCAGAATAAGGATGGGTTCTGTGAAGCCTGCTTCCCGAAGTTGGATGCCTTCTTCGATGATGACCACGGCAAACCGCTTTACATTCTCCTCCCGCAGAACTTGCGCTACTTTCAAGGCTCCGTGTCCATAGGCATCAGCCTTGATTACTCCCATAAACTCCACATCTTCCGCGGTACATTTTTTTAAGTTTCTAATATTCTTTTTTAAGGCAGTTATATCAACCTCTATCCATGCCGGTCGCATGAAAAATCACACTCCCTCTCTAATTCCTGTAATTAGCCATAATAAGCAGTTGTATAGGTGGTTTATAAAACCACCTATACTGCCACTATTCTAAATATTCACTTTATTATTACTAGCAACATCTTTTAAATAGTATTGAGGGGAAGTAAAGAATTCATTTTTTAATTCTACTACTTCTTTATTTAATAACAAGATGGCGATCATATTAGGTATGGCTACCATTGCTAAAGTAATATCTAAGAACTGCCAGAATAACTGAGCACCCCCGACGGCACCCACAAAAATTGAGAAAACATAGATATATTTCATTACTTTAGCCACCTTCAAACCGAATAAAAATTCAGCTTGCTTTTCCCCATACCAGGTCAAAACCACCAGAGTGGAAATAACAAATAAGATTAAGGATAAGGTTACAATTATTCCCCCAATACTCCCCAGCTTTTCGCTAAAGGCAATAGTTGTTAGTGCTGATGAATTGTCCATAGCCCCGGGCATAGTCCAGACTCCCGATACTAATACGGCAAAAGCTGTGGCGGAACAGATAACTACTGTATCAAGTAATACTTCCAGTACAGACCACAATCCTTGTCGCACAGGGTGATCGGTAACTGCAGAAGCATGGGCAATAGGCGCAGTTCCTAACCCTGCTTCGTTAGAATATACACCTCTGGCAAATCCCCAACGAATGGTAGCACTAATGCCGGCTCCGGCAAAGCCGCCCATGGCAGAAATAGGTTGAAAGGCGTTGCTGAATATTAAAGACAACACTTGGGGAACTTTATTGATATTTAAGATGACTATTAACAAGGCTGCTCCCACATATAATAAGGACATAAAGGGCACAAACTTCTCCGTAAATTGGCCGATTCGCTTAATTCCCCCGATCACCACTGCTCCCACTACTAACAATACAATAATTCCTGTCACCTTAGGATCTATATTAAAAGTTTCTAATGCTGAAAGGGCAACGGAATTAGCTTGCACCATAGTACTTGGGATAACTTCCAGCATTAACCCTATAGCAAAAAATACTCCCAACCACTTCAGCTTGAGACCTTTAGTAATATAGTACATGGGGCCCCCCACGTATTCTCCCTCTTCATTCTTTTCGCGATACTTAACGGCCAGGGAAACCTCGGAAAATTTCAGAGCCATGCCAAATAAAGATACTATCCACATCCAAAAGATAGCTCCCGGTCCCCCGAACATAATAGCAGCGGGAACACCCACAATGTTTCCGGCTCCCACGGTACATGCTACCGCTGCCGTTAAAGCTTGAAAAGGTGAAACAGTTCCCTTACCCCGCTCTTTTTTACTAAAGGCTTTGCCAATAGTACTCTTGATAATATAGCCAAAATATTTGAATTGGAAAAATTCTAAGCGAACTGTAAAAAATACTCCTCCAAAAACAAACAAGATAATTAAGGGCGGACCCCACAAGAAATCCGATATGGCTTTTACATATTGCAAAAAAACCTCCATACATTAACCTCCTTCTAGCAAATTAATAAGCATTTAAATCATGGATATTAATAAACCCGCCAGTTAACTATTTTTCTGCAAATATCGTAAAGCTGTGAGAATATGCATTTTAACTCCCAAGGTCAAGACATCCTCATCGATATTGAAGTGGGAATTATGATGGGGATAATGACTTCCCTTGGCTTCATTCTTGGCCCCTAGGAAGTAAAAGGCCGCAGGAACCTGGCGTGCAAATTCCGCAAAATCTTCCCCCAACATGACACTCACATCATTTTCAATGTTTTCTTTCCCGCCTAAAACCTCTCCGGCAACCTCTTCAACTAATTGGGTCATAGCCTCATCATTGTTCAATAGATTATTACCGCATTGCAATTCCAGTTCATAGCTGGTGTTATGTAGGGTACATATAGCGCTAACCACTTGTTCAA
>JAHDSB010000161.1 GCA_018433015.1 Clostridia bacterium
GCTTGGTGTGGTGTACCTTTTAAATAATGGATTAGTCCCCCGGCAGCCATAGCTGATGCGGCACCGGGTTCAACTTGACATCCATAGAGTTCGGCGGAGAAGTTACAGTCTTTGGCCATGCAAACACCAATAATGGCAGTAGTTAACATCGCTTTGATCTTATCTTCCTCGCTTTTACCTAAATATTGAGCAGTTCCGAGGATTACAGCAGGGATAACACCTGCCGAACCGCCGGTTGGTGCACATAACACAACGCCCATAGCACTGCTATATTCCATGGTTGCAATAGCCCAAGGCGTAATTATATCCAGTATGCCAGTGTTCAGCCATTTTGCTTTATTTTGTGAGGCTTTTTCAATTTTACCTGCTGTGGGACTTAAGATACCATCCATATTGATATCACCTTTTAGAGCTTCAGCAATACCAGCTTCCATGATATTTATGATTTCTTTCATATAACCTAGTACTTCTTCTGGGGACCATCTGCTTCTTGCTGATTCATACTGAATAGCAAGTTCCCATAATTCCTTGCCATCTTTTTCAGCTAGTTCTAACATTTCTTGTGCAGATCTAAAGGGCATTTTTCCTTTTTTATTAGATAAAACAGTAAGCACCGGTTTTATTTGTTTTACAGCAGTAACGTTAGGATAATTCTTTATTTTAGTTATGTACCCATCGGAAATTTGGTGAGTAACTTTAATATTTATAATTCCTTTACCATCCTCAGTAGAGCAGGAGGTTTCCTCATATTCATTTAATTGTTTTGTAATATTAGAGCTTAAGAGTTCCAAATCTTCTTTATTTAAATCTTCTGTAAAAATTAAAAGTTCATAGGCATCACCTACAATAGACACAGGAAGTTCGTTTATCTTTAATAGTTTTACTGTTCCTCCTCCCGTAGAATCGGCGTGAACAATAACCTTTTCTCCACTAGCGCTAATCATAGTGATTTTTGTTATATTGGGAACGAGAGCTGGAAAATCACTAATTTTGAATTCAATATCTATTCCCATTTCTTTAGCATCCAGAGCGGCAGTGCGAAGTCTGGGATCTTCAGGACGTCTACCAAGCAGACCTGAAATAAAGCCTAAGTCTGATTTCTGGCCTTTGTACATCTTGGTATAAGCACCTTCCCGTGCGAATTCAATGATAGCTTTTTTAATTCTTCCATCCACTAACTGCCTGCTTAAGTACCCTATGCGGGCGGGTCCGCAGGTATGAGAACTAGAAGGACCTACCATAATCGGACCGATTATATCATTGAAAATACTTGGATGTTGCCTTTCCATGTCTGAAACCTCCTTGATAAATAATTTGTTATATAACAAAAAGTTTTCATTTAAATGTGTGGTAAGATAGTGTATAGTGAAAAATAAAAGATTATTATGGAAGCGATATAATATAAAATAAATTTCACAAATATATAACATTGGGCGCTGTGAAAGAAAGATTGCAACAAAAAATATTCGATAAAGCAAGAGTTCATTAAGTTAAGTATATATCAAAAACAAAGCATATTTCAATAAATATTTCATATATATGAAAATACATAGTGCTAGTTAAGGGTTCTACAGCTATTAAACCAAATTTCCATAGAATACAGCTATAATTAGTCTGTACTTTTAAAATGTATTATGATTAAGATAAAGAAAGCTATATGTTGTTTTAAGGAGGTCAAGAAATGGATTTGACTGAAGTTAGAGAAATAGCACGGGAGAAGTTATCAGGTGTATGCAATGTATGTCCAATATGTAATGGCCAGGCTTGTGCAGGAAATGTGCCAGGGGTTGGTGGAATTGGAAATGGGAATAGCTTTAAAAGAAATATCGAAGCACTGCGCGAATATTTTATTAATCTAAAATTTATTCATGATGTAACTGATCCCACACTTACCAGGGATCTATTCGGAGTGAATTTAAAGATGCCAGTATTGGGGGCTCCTCTGGGCGGTGGCAAGTCAAATTATCAAGGAGCTATCACAGACGAAGCATTAAATGAAGCTATGATCAAAGGGTGCCATGAAGCCGGTACTCTTGCCATGGTTGGAGATGGACCCGACTTAGATAGTTTTCAATTTAACCTTAATCTAATAAAAAGATCAGGAGGTTGGGGTATACCTGTAATTATGCCCTGGGAACAAAAAAAATTATTGCGGCGGATAAAAATATCTGAGGAAGCAGGCTGTGTAGCTATTGCCCTAGATCTTGATGCTGCAGGTTTTGTGCATTTACGCAAATCGGGAATAAAATATGAACCCAAGAGTATAGAAAAATTAAAAGAAATTGTAGAAGCTACTAGACTACCGGTAATATTAAAGGGCATAATGACAGTTGAAGAAGCAGAAAAAGCTGTAAAAGCCGGTGTTAAAGGCATAATAGTCTCTAACCATGGCGGCCGTATATCGGATTGCACACCTGGTACCGTAGATGTCTTACCGGGAATATCTTATTTCTTGGAAGAAGATGTTGTTATACTAGTTGATGGAGGTATACGCACCGGTACGGATGTTTTAAAATGTTTAGCTTTAGGTGCCCACGGGGTATTAATGGGACGTCCCTTAGGTATAGGAGCTATAGGTGGTGGCAGTGAGGGTGTCAAATTAACCTTGGAAAAGACTTATCAGGAATTATATACCGCTATGATTATGACGGGAATGCAATCGGTAGAAAAAATAGATGTAGATATTTTACTGAAGAGATAAAGGGAAAAAGATAATAAAAAAGGCAATAACCTGATTAAAATGTCTTTAAGAAAAGATCCATTTTAGTGTACGGTTATTGCCTTTTTTAATTTGGGAAGTGGGGTTTGTGTGGTAGAACCTTATTATATTAAGGTTCTACTATAATATCAGCATTTTTGCTGGTATTACCAGGAATCCAGGATGTTGCAATGTTTCCTTTTTCTAATTGTAATCCATCAATGTAGAATATAGTTTCGTCATTAAAATCATTTAAACCAATTTGAAGACTTAAATCTTCGGTATTTTGTAATGGTTTAAAGGTTATGGATTTTCTTTCCCAATCACCTGAAGCTGTGAAATTTAGGGAGTGATTACGAGGATAATTATTGTTCTCATCGTCAAATATTTTAACGCACAGAGGAGTCCCTTTAGGTGCTTTTATATAAAAGGAAAAAGTTAAGTTTTCTGCGGATACTGAATCCTTGTGTTGTACATTAACTCCTTGCCAAGGGCTATCGCCATTAGTGGAAATCTTTAAGCTGGTATCACCTTGCCAGTTTTGGGTAGATCTTGTTAATGTTGCACCTGCATAGATATTGTACCCGTATGCTAAAAAGCCCTTGGTGCTATATTCAATATTACTTTGATTAGTTGTTAATAAATTTGTTTTTTCCCTTGAACTATCAACAGCTATATCTTGCCAGTCATCATTACCTATTTTCAGCTGAGCTTCTACAAGATGATAAGCTCCTGATTGAGATGGCGTCCAATATTTAGAAGGAATTTGCAGGTCAGCTGGGGTATCTTCATTCCGGGATGGTATATCTAGAGATGCGCTGGAACTACTGGTGAATTCCCACTCTTTATTTCCCTCGTCATTTCTGATTGTGAAACGCCACCGCATGTTTCTTAAGTAGATATTATCAGAGGAATTATTAATGAGCTGAGGTTGTAAAAGCACTCTTTCGTCAACATGAATATCTTCTAAAGCCGCTAAACTTAGGGTAAGGTCCTCCAGGTCATCTGGAATATCAGATGATGAATTTATAGTATAGTCAATAATTTTATAGTCCTTTACTTCTACTGTAAGATAGGAGTTTAATGTGAGATCCTGGGGAATATTATTTGTATCAAAATAAGCGGAATGTAACCCTTGAGAAGTTCGTAAGACTATCCATAACTTTGAATTGATAGTATTTTTATAACACAGGGTACCGGCATAGCTTCTAGTTGGTTGTAGTGAAGGTGAGGAACTACCTTTAATCAGCCAATATACATCGCTCCAAGAGACAGGTTTGTTGGGCTGAAACACTAGGGTTCCGTTTGCTTGGTGCTTGACAAAAGAAGGTAGTAAATCTTCTTTAATGACAAAAGCTACTGCTTTTTTATAAGATTCCGGGATGCTTTTAGCATCGGCCAGATCTTCTAGAATTTCATCACTATCGTGAAAAGAATCGTAATCATCATTACCTTCAGCAATAATAAAGGCAACTTGGGCCCTAGTAAGATGGTTCAATTGTTCTATGGTTTGATTTTGTTCATAAGCAGCAAATTTCTTTGCTAATCCCGGTGGTAAAGCCTTACTGTTCCCGTTTTTCCAGGCTGGGACAGCAAAGGACTCCTGGGGAATAAATATTAAGCTGGTTAAAATTAAACAGCTGATCAATAGGCTGCTAAGAAAAATTTTACTTGTCTTTTTCAAAAAAAGATCCCTCCTTGTTTTTTGTTCACTATAAATATTCGCAGATATTACCAGCTTTCTGGGGGTATCCGCGAGATTTATATTTTTTCTTAAAATCATCTTATTAGAGGTAGTGAGATTGAAGAGATTGGCCCAGGCAGAACAAAAAGGGTCTTTAGCCAGGTATCGCCTTGACATTCCTGATATAGTGATTTATAATTTCTGTATTAATTAAATGTTAAATATTATATATTTTGGCTGAGAACAGGATAACTTATTTTAGTTAGCCCGGCAGAGAGGTGATAACGTGGCTGAGAGTATCACTGGGGGAGACTGTAGTAAGACCACCTGGGAGTTTTTTTCCGAAAACAGAGTAGGGAAAACGTAACTTTGGCGTTAACAAAGCTTGAGATGGAGAAACAATACATACTTTATGACTTAATTGTTTTTCTAAACAGGGTGGAACCGCGGGTTAACCTCGTCCCTTTTCTGGGACGAGGTTTTATTTTTGCTAATTTGGTAAATTTAAACAGTAAACAAAAAATATTTAAATTATATATAAGGGGGTACATTGTGATGATAAAAATAACCTTAAAAGATGGATCTGCTAAGGAATATCAGGCAGGCATTACCATCAAAAAGATAGCCGAAGATATTAGTATGGGTTTGGCTAAGAAAGCCTTAGTTGCTAAATTTAACGATAAGGTAGTTGATTTGTCAACTGAAGTGAATGAGGATGGGACCTTAGAAATCCTAACCTTTGAAGATGAAGGAGGTAAACATGCTTTAAGGCATACAGCGGCCCACGTTATGGCTCAAGCCGTTTTAAGATTGTTCCCAGGAACAAAGCTGGCAATTGGTCCGGCTATAGCAGATGGCTATTATTATGATTTTGATTCAGAACATAAATTTACACCTGACGATTTAGAGAAAATCGAAAAAGAGATGAAAAAAATAGTTAAGGAAGATCTAGCTCTCGTACGGGAAAGTATCAGCAGAGAAGAAGCTATTAATATGTTTAAGGAACAAGGTGAGCAATATAAGGTAGAATTAATCGAAGATTTACCGGCAGATGCTCCCATTTCCTTATACAGACAAGGAGATTTTGTAGATTTATGTGCTGGGCCCCACGTACCTAGTACGGGAAAAGTTAAGGCCTTTAAACTAATGAGCTTAGCAGGGGCTTATTGGCGGGGTAGTGAGAAAAACAAAATGTTGCAAAGAATATATGGTACAGCATTCCCCAAGAAATCAGAGCTAGAGGAATATTTGACACGTATAGAAGAAGCTAAAAAACGTGACCATCGTAAATTAGGTCAAGAATTAAAATTGTTTACTGTAATGGAAGAAGGTCCGGGTTTCCCCTTCTTTTATCCCAAAGGTATGGTTATTAGAAATGAACTGGAAAACTACTGGAGAGAAATCCATCGGAAATGGGGTTATCAAGAACTTAAAACACCCATCATATTGAACCGGCAATTATGGGAGCGTTCAGGTCATTGGTTCCACTACCGGGAGAATATGTATACAACAGTTATAGATGAAGAAGATTATGCTATCAAACCCATGAACTGTCCTGGGGCTATATTAATTTATAACTCTGAACTCCATAGCTATCGCGATTTCCCCTTACGTACTTCGGAATTAGGTCTTGTTCATAGGCACGAACTATCGGGCGCTCTTCATGGTTTGATGCGTGTTCGTAGCTTTACCCAGGATGATGCTCATATCTTTATGTTACCTAGTCAAATAACTGAGGAAATAAAAGGGGTAATTGATTTATTTGCTACAATGTACGGTACTTTTGGCTTTGAATATAATGTAGAATTATCTACTAAGCCTGAAAAAGCTATGGGTTCCGATGAGGATTGGGACATGGCTACTAAAGCTTTAGAAGTAGCTCTTAAGGAAAAAAATATGAAATATCAGGTTAATCCCGGGGACGGTGCTTTCTATGGACCTAAAATTGATTTCCATCTTAAAGATTCTATCGGTAGAACATGGCAATGTGGAACTATCCAACTTGACTTCCAATTACCGGAAAGATTTGATATGACATATGTAGGTGAAGATGGGCAGAAACATCGCCCCGTTATGATTCATCGTACTTGCTATGGAAGTATTGAACGCTTTATAGGAATATTAACTGAACACTATGCCGGAGCTTTTCCCACCTGGTTTGCACCGGTACAAGTTAAAATCCTACCTATTACCGAACGGCAACTTGAATATGCAAAAGAATTGTATGATGAATTGTTTGAGGTAGGAATCAGGGTAGAAATAGACGACCGTAGTGAAAAAATCGGTTATAAGATAAGGGAAGCACAATTAGAAAAGGTTCCTTATATGTTAGTTGTAGGAGATAAAGAAGCCGAGAATAAGACAATAGCTCTGAGAAAAAGAGGAGAAGGTGACAAAGGAACAGCTGAATTTGCTGAATTTAAGCAGAGTCTCCTAGAAGAAATAAGACTGAAAAAATAAAAGTACTAGTAAAAAATAGATCTTTGCGTTGACAGGACATGGCCAAGTTGATATACTGTAAAAGGAATTATAAAATAAAGTAGAAGCCGTCCGCTTCTCACCTTACGACTAAAAGCCGGTAAGGTTTATTAAAGAAGACGTATTAGCAGGACGTTTGTTAACGTAATTGTCTTTTCGGAGCGGATGGAGAACATCCGCTCTATTTTTGTAAATAAATATAGTTATAGGGAAAGGCTTGGTTAAAGCCGGTTTTAAAAATATATGGAGGTGGATAATTATTAGTAAAGAGGGATTGCGTGTTAATGAGGAGATCAGGGTGAGAGAGGTACGTTTGATTACGGACAAGGGAGAACAGTTGGGGATAGTTCCTGTAAAAGAGGCTTTAAAAATTGCTGAAGAGCGGGGATTGGATTTAGTTGAAGTTGCTCCCCAAGCTAAACCCCCGGTATGTAAGACTATGGACATTGGCAAGTATAAATATGAACAGAGTAAACGCGAACGGGAAGCACGTAAAAAACAGCGGATCATTAATGTCAAAGAGGTAAAGTTACGTCCTAATATTGAGGAACACGACTTTGAGGTAAAAACGAAGAATGCTATTCGTTTCCTCAAAGATGGAGATAAAGTTAAGGTTACTATCATGTTCAGAGGTAGAGAACTTTCTCACCCTGAATTAGGGAGAGAACTTCTAAGTCGTGTAGCAGAAGTAGTGAAAGAACTAGCTTCAGTTGAGAAAAACCCAAAATTAGAAGGCAAGAATATGACTATGATCTTAACACCAAAACAGAACTAATTGGAGAGGGGGATTTACAACCATGCCTAAAATGAAAACCCACCGTGGAGCAGCAAAACGCTTTAACAAAACGGGTAGTGGCAAAATAAAAAGAAATCACGCTTTTAAAAGTCATATTTTAACTAAAAAGACTGCTAAGAGGAAGCGTAATCTTAGAAAAGCAGCAGTTATGAGTGCTGCCGATGCTCAACGCGTAATTAAACTAATACCTTATAAGTAAAAAGTAATAGACTCACAAGGAGGTTATTGATATGGCAAGAGTCAAAGGTGGTTATACAACTCGCCGTAGACATAAAAAGATTTTAAAACTGGCCAAAGGTTATCGTGGTGCAAAATCCAAGCTGTATAGGCCAGCCCATGAGCAAGTAATGAAATCATTAGCTTATGCCTATGCTCATCGTAGAAAGCGCAAAGGTGATTTCCGTAAACTATGGATTACAAGAATTAATGCAGCTACTCGTATGAACGGCATGTCATACAGCCGTTTCATTAGTGGTTTAAGAAAAGCTGGAGTGAATATTAATAGAAAAATGCTGGCTGAGATGGCCGTTAATGATATAAACTCCTTTAATCAGTTAGTAGATCTTGCGAAAGAAAACCAATAGTACCTAATAAAAGATGACTAAGATGACTATATACAGTCATCTTTTATTAATATGCATAGGAAGTAGCGGATATTATTAAAAAGTAAGGTGCTAACTTATGAAATATATTACTTCTGTTAACAACCCTCTAATAAAAAACGCCAAAAAACTGCAGAAAAAAAAATATCGTGATATGGATGGTTCCTTTTTGGTGGAAGGAACGCGCTTGGTTGAAGAGGCATACGGTGCAAACTGTTTGAAAGCCGTGTTTTTCGATGAATCACTGTTGGATTCTCCTCGGGGAAAAGAGCTACACGAAAAGCTTATAGAAAGTTCTTTAGAGGGGGAAAGTATGTTTCAAGTGTCCTCTGATATTATTAAATTATTAGCAGAAACCGAATCCCCTCAAGGAATTGTTGCTATAGCAAGTAAGTCGCTAGTAACCTTAACAAGCTTGGCAGTAAAAAAAGGAATAATATTAATTAGTGATGGAATACAAGATCCCGGTAATCTGGGTACCATGATACGTACGGCTTGGGCGGCAGGAGTAACGGCTGTAATATGTTTACCAGGAACAGTTGACCCTTTTAATGATAAGACAGTGCGTTCTACTATGGGAGGAATATTTAATGTCCCTATAATCACTGGAGAATGCTGGTCGGATGTGAAGGATTGGTGCGGGAACAAGGGTTATCAAATTGTGGCAGGGGATTTAGAAGGTGAAGCTTATTGTAAGCCACTCTACGAGGAAAAGGTTGCCCTGGTTATTGGTAATGAAGGTCAGGGCTTAATATCAGTGACAGTAAAAGATGTGGATAAAAAAGTTAAAATACCTTTATTGGAAGGGGCAGAATCCCTAAATGCAGCTGTGGCTTGTGGTATAATTCTCTATGAAATATTAAGGCAAAAGGACTTGGACAGATAAGAAATCGTTACTATTCTTGTCACTTTTTATGAGGTTATGTTATAATGCTTGCTAGAAGCATGTCACATGAAAGAGTGAGCTCTTTTGTTGGATCAAGATGTTGCTTGGGAATTATTTAAACGTACCGGTAATGTGATGTTTTACATATTATACAAAAAACTTATGATACAGTAATGTGATGATTGGGAGTCATTAAGTTGTCTTACACAGGAAGTGGGGGCTTGATTGAGAACCTCATTAAGATGGCAAAAATGTTTTCACCCAGGAACTGCTGGATTGAAACTGTTAGTAGGTCCAGCCGGATGCTTCCGTTATCAAGCTTCGAGTGAATCCATTATATAAACGATGGATTAATTTGGGTGGCACCACGGAACAAAGCTTTCGTCCCTAAGGACGAGAGCTTTTTTGTAATTTTTGTCAAGTATAGCTTAACAAGCAATTTAAATATAAAAATAATCTGGGGAGGTAAAAAAATGCAAGAACAACTGCGTGCCCTGCAGCAGAAGGCAGAAGGTGATCTGCTTAAATGTACTACGCTGGAGGAGCTTAATGAAGTTAGAATCAGATATATGGGAAAAAAAGGAGAGTTAACCCAAATTCTAAGAGGTATGGGCAAATTGTCTAAAGAGGAACGTCCCATTATTGGTAGTCTGGCTAATGAAATAAGAGATGAATTTGATGAAAAATTAGCCCATATTACCAAACAGATCAAGGCCCAAGAACTTGAACAGCGACTGGAAAAGGAAAGTATAGATATAACTTTGCCTGGTATTGCTCCTGAGAAAGGACGAAAACATCCTTTAACTCAAATAATAGAAGAGATAGAAGAAATCTTTTTGGGATTAGGATTTACCATTGAAGAAGGACCAGAAATCGAGTTGGATCATTATAACTTTGAAGCACTAAATATACCGAAGGATCATCCCGCGCGGGATATGCAAGATTCTTTTTATATAACTCCCGAAGTTCTTTTAAGAACTCATACTTCACCGGTGCAAGCTCGTACTATGGAGAAAATGAAGCCCCAGTATCCTATTAAAATTATTGTACCTGGCAAGGTATACCGTCGTGATGATGATGCTACACATTCTCCCATGTTTCATCAAGTAGAAGGGTTAGTGATTGATAAAAATATTCGCTTTAGTGATTTAAAAGGAACCTTGTTGAGTTTTGCTCAACAAATGTTTGGCCCGAAACAGCGGATTCGCTTACGTCCTAGCTTTTTCCCTTTCACAGAGCCGAGCGCAGAAGTAGATATATCTTGTGTAATATGCAACGGCAAAGGTTGTAGGACATGTCAGAATACAGGATGGTTGGAAATTTTAGGGTCTGGAATAGTTCATCCTAATGTGTTGGAGATGGGGGGCTATAATCCTGAAGAAGTGACAGGTTTTGCTTTTGGTATGGGAGTAGAAAGAATTGCTATGTTGAAATATGGTATTGATGATATGAGATTATTATACGAAAACGATGTTCGTTTCTTACGTCAGTTTTAGGAGGTATTAGTGATGCGTGTATCATGGAAATGGTTAAATGAACTTGCGGAATTTGATTCCAACCCAGAAGAATTAGCCAGCTTATTGACTATGTCCGGGATTGAAGTTGAAGGAATAGAAAGTTTGGAAAAGGGAATTAAACATGTTAAGGTGGGTTTGATAACTGAGATAACAGATCATCCCCATGCTGATAAACTTTGTATTTGCCATATAAAGATTGATGAGGGGCAAATGCTGACAATTGTAACAGGAGCTACTAATGTTAGACCTGGGCAAAAAGTACCTGTGGCTTTAGTGGGAGCAGTACTGCCCGGAGGAAAGAAAATCAAGGAAGCTAAACTTAGAGGTGTAGAGTCAAGTGGAATGTTATGTTCGGCCCAGGAGTTAGGCTTAGATGCTGATAAGGTCCTGGCTGAACAAAAAGATGGGATATACATCTTACCGGCAGACGTTCCTGTGGGTGCTAATATAATTGATGTGTTAGAATTAGATGACGTTGTTTTGGAATTAGGTTTGACACCTAACCGCTCTGATTGTATGGGCATGATTAATGTAGCACGAGAAGTTGCGGCTTTGACAGGTGGAAAAATAAACTTACCTCATATCAAAAAGTCAGAGCAGGGTGGAAGTTGTGCAGAACTAATTAAAATCGACATTGAGGATAGTAAATTAAGTCAACGCTATGTAGGAAGAATAATCAAAGATGTTCACATAGCTCCTTCTCCCCTCTGGTTGCAGCATCGCTTGATGGCTGCAGGAGTGAGGCCCATAAATAATATCGTTGATGTGACCAACTATGTGATGATGGAAACGGGTCAACCTTTACACGCCTTTGATTATGATACCCTTAAAGGTAAATACATTAAGGTGCGTAATGCAGCCCCGGGCGAAGTTATGGTGACTCTAGATGGACAGCAGAGGGAACTTACCCCCGATATGCTAGTTATAGCCGATGCTGAAAGACCTGTGGCCTTAGCTGGTGTTATGGGAGGGCTGGATACTGAAGTGACAGGAAACACCAAGACTATTCTGTTAGAAGCAGCTTACTTTAATGGTGCTAGTATTAGAAGAACTTCTTTGAATTTGGGATTGCGCTCTGAGGCATCCCTGCGTTTTGAAAAAAGCGTGGATTTAGAACAGGTGAATTTAGTGGCCGATCGTGCCATTCAACTTATGGAAGAGCTGGGCGCGGGAAAAGCCGTAGACGGACATGTTGATTGCTATCCTGCCCCGGAGAAAAAGGAGCCTATTAGCTTACGTTTAAGCCGTATCAATGAGATATTAGGCACAGAGCTTACGGAACAAATGGTGGAAGATTATCTAACAGCTCTCAATATGGATATTACCCTAGTTGAAAAGGGGAAATGGTCTGTTAAGATTCCTTCTTATAGAAGGGATATTACTGGAGAAGTAGATCTTATTGAGGAAGTTGCCCGTCTATATGGATATGATAATATACCCACAACTCTTCCTTGTGGAGAGTCAACCCAAGGCAGGAAAACAAGGGAACAAAAATTAGATTATCGTCTAAGGTCAGAGCTGGCTGCCCAGGGTATGACGGAAATTATTACGTACAGCTTTATTAATCCGCGCCATTTGGATTGGGTGCAAATCCCGGCAAACCATGAATTGCGGGAAACTGTAAAGATTAAAAATCCCCTATCGGAAGAACAGGGTATTATGCGGACCCTTCTTTTACCCGGGCTTTTAGATGCTGTACAGACCAATTTAAATAAACGCAACAAGAACCTGAAATTATTTGAGGTGGGTAAAGTCTATAATAGTGCGGGATTCCCTAGTGATAATAAACTGCCTCAAGAAAAATGGACTTTAGGTTGTATTGCTACAGGTAATAAGGAAAAGAGTTGGCGCTACGGGGAGGAAGAATATGATTTTTACTATTTAAAAGGGTCAATTGAGAATTTATTTGAGACCTTGCGGATAGATGATTATGTATTCGTGAAATCCCAAGAACTACCGTGGCTTCATCCTGGTAGAACAGCAACTATTGAAGTGAAGGGAAAAGAAGTTGGCTATATAGGCGAAGTTCATCCCCTGGTCTTAGAAAACTATGAGATTGAACAAAAAGTTGTAGCTGTACAATTGGATTTGGATTTATTGATGGAAACTGCTCAGGATAAATTAAGCTATAAATCTATCGGGAAATTTCCTGCTGTAACTAGGGATTTAGCTGTGGTAGTTCCTGAAGAGGTGGAAGCACGTAGTGTAGAAAAATTGATAGCCTCGGTGGGCAAAAAATTGCTAGTAAGAATTAAATTATTTGATGTATACCGGGGTAAACAAATTGCAGAAGGACATAAAAGTTTAGCCTTTTCTTTGAGCTGGCAAGCACCGGATAAAACCTTAACCGATGAAGAAGTAAATAATTATCACAAAAATATTGAACAGGTTTTAGATAAAGAATTTGGTGGCGATATAAGGAGAGTGTGATAATTTTTAATTAATTTAATAAAATTGCAGGAAAATTTCCTTAATCTCGCGAAATGAGATAAGACTCTTCCCAAGAGGTCTTATAATAACAATGGGAGGTCTATCGCATGGGTGAAGATAAAAAAGTAAACAGAGTAAATGTAAGTATTTTCGATGATGATTATATAATTAGAGGGATAGCTAATAAAAAACAGATTGAAAAAGTAGCTACCTATGTAGATACGCAGATGAAACAAATAGCTATGAAAAATCCTTATTTAACACCTAAAAAAAATGCTGTTTTAGTTGCAGTCAATATAGCTTATGAGTTTTTTCAACTGCAACAAGACTACGAAGAATTAATAAAACTTTTGGATGAAGAAAAAAAAGATTAGAAAAACTAAAGATGAGATTAATTTAGGAGGTTGAAAGGATTTGCTGTTAAAAGATATCTACAGCCTTTGTATAGAGCTTGGTAAAAAGTACGATCCTCGACCTAAGGAAGAAGTAGAAAAATATTTGGCTCGTACCCAAAAAAACTATGCAGAGCTAAAAGAGGAAGAGCAGGAGTATTATGATAAGGAAAGGCTAAATAATCCCTATAGTGATACTCGCATTCTTAATGGTGACTTAGAGTTAGATGTAAAAAAGATTTTAGCAGGCATTGATATTGAAACCAGTGAAATTCTGTTAGCAGATCGCCTGCGGGAAAAAGGGGAAAAAGTAGATTTAATACTTGCTCACCATCCAGAAGGCCGGGCTTTAGCCGGATTATATCAAGTTATGCATTTGCAAGAGGATATTTTAGCAGAATTAGGAGTACCTATTAACGTGGCTGAAGGGTTGTTGTCTTCGCGAGTTAGTGAGGTAGAGCGAGGTTTGCTGCCGCTAAATCATAATCGCTCAGTGGATGCTGCAAAACTGTTGAATTTCCCTTTCATGTGTGTGCATACACCGGCAGATAATATGGTTAACACTTATTTAGAAAATTTATTCCAGGATAAACAACCAGAAACAGTTAATGATATAATTACTGTCTTAAAGGAATTACCGGAGTATAAAATGGCTTTGGCTAATGGAACGGGGCCTAAAATAGTCGCCGGCAAGAAAAACAGAAGAACTGGGAAAATAATGATTGATATGACCGGTGGCACTAGTGGTTCAGATGATGCTTATGCTAAGCTATCTGCTGCCGGAGTTGGTACGATTGTTGGTATGCATATGGGAGAAAAACATCGCAAGGAAGCAGAGAAGAATCATATCAATGTGGTTATTGCCGGGCATATGTCCAGTGATTCCCTGGGGATGAATCTCTTGTTAGATGAACTGGAAGCAAAAGGTTTGGAAGTTTTACCATGTTCCGGTTTGACCAGGGTAAAACGCAAATAAGGAATAGATAGGGTATCAATTAAAAAGACGCGGGTTTATCCCGCGTCTTTTCCCCAATATATCTGGGAGGTATAATATGTATGTCGTCGTCAAATGAAAAAATTGAGTTGATGGCACCCGTCGGCAGCACAGAAGCTTTACGGGCTGCTGTACAAAATGGAGCTGATGCAGTTTATCTAGGGGGCAAAATGTTCAGTGCCAGACAGTATGCCCAAAATTTTGCTTTAGGTGAGCTGGCTGAGGCAGTGAGATATTGCCATCTATATGGTGTAAAAGTATATTTAGCCGTGAATACTTTGATAGAAAATGAAGAATTTCCCCAACTGCTTAAGTATGCCTATGATTTATACAGTATTGATGTGGATGCCATTATAATTCAGGATTTAGGGGTAGCTTATGCTTTGCATAAAGTGTTGCCGGAAGTAGAAATTCATGCTAGCACCCAAATGACAATTCATAATAGTGCAGGAGTCCGTTATATAGAAAAAATGGGATTCGCGCGAGTGGTTTTAGCTAGAGAAGTATCTCTGGAAAATATAAAACTTATTGGAGAAAAATCAAGCCTACCGCTAGAAACCTTTGTCCATGGAGCCCTTTGTGTTAGTTACTCGGGACAGTGTTTAATGAGCAGCATGATAGGGGGAAGAAGTGGCAATAGGGGAAGATGTGCCCAACCTTGCCGTTTATCATATACTCTTGTTGATTCCAAAGGTAAAGAAGTGGAAGCGGGACATCTTTTATCTCCTAAAGATTTGAAGATGGTGGAGCATATACCTGAGCTAATTGATGCCGGCGTAGTAGCCTTAAAAGTAGAAGGTCGCATGAAACGGCCGGAATATGTGGCTACTGTAATTAGGAACTATCGGCAAGCCCTTGATAATTTAAATAAGACTGTACCTGAATATACCCAAAAAGAATTACTACAAATCTTTAATAGGGATTTTACTACCGGTTATTATTTTGAAAAGCCTGGTCCTCAATTAATGAGTTATCAGCGTCCCAATAACAGGGGATTAAGGATTGGTCGTGTTGTGAAATTTAATCCCCCAACTAATGAAGTAACTGTAAGATTGGAAGAACCCTTGCAAGTGGGAGACGGCTATGAAATATGGGTTACTAAAGGAGGCCGTATAGTCGGAGAGATCAAAGGCTTAGTAAAAGGGAAAAAGTTTGTCAGCGTAGCGGAACAAGGGGAAGTTGTGTTCAAAATCAAGGAAGGATCACCGCGAACAGGTGACAGAGTTTTTAAAACTATGGATATTGCATTAATGAAGCGGGCTCATGAAACTATAGAGCCTCAATATTATCGTAAATATCCCTTGGATTTTAAAATTAATATAAAACTAGGACAACCCGTGTATTTAGAAGCTCAAGATGGCGACGGATATAAGGCTGCTGCCACAGGTAGTTATCTTGTGGAACAAGCTCAGAAACATCCCATTTCCAGAGATACTATCGAAAAACAGCTACAAAGATTAGGCAATACCGTCTTTTACTTACGGGAATTAGAGATTGACAGTCAAGAAGGAATGATGGTCCCTGTAAGTGAGTTAAATACTTTGCGTCGCCAGATTGTAGAACAACTGGAAAAAGCGAGGTTACAGGATACCAGTCCTAGCGCAAATCAGCAAGTAGTAAGCACAGCAGAATTTAAGCATAGATGTGAAGACTTGTTTAATACTAGGGATAGTGGAAAACAGGAGCAGGGTAAGCGGCAAATTTCTGTTGTTGTAGGAGATATGCTCTCTTTACACAGAGCCTTGCAGTCCGGCGGTAAGATTATCTATTTTGGCGGTGAAAAACTGCGACGCAAAAAAGGCATCGGGCCTGAAGAGTTTAAGGAAGCAGCAAAGGCATGTCATGCCGCAAAAGCTCAAGCTATTCTGATGATACCGCGGCTCTATCACGAAACATTAGCAGAAGATGTTAAAAGCTATTGCCTAAAAGGCCTTGAAGCCGGTGTTGACGGCTTTCTGGTAAGCAATTTGAGTGGAATACAGTTAGCTGAGGAATTAGGGTTACCTGGATTGAGAGGAGATTATACTCTTAATGTATTCAATAATTTTACCATCAAAGCTTTAAGTGAGGGGGGCTTAGAAAGTATCACATTGTCTCCGGAATTGACCTTTGAACAGATAAAAAAAATGTCTACAAATAGCAAGCTAGAAGCTGTTATTCACGGGGACTTACCTTTAATGACTACAGAACATTGTCTGCTGGGTAATGTTTTGGGTACAGGCCATAGAGAAAAAGGGTGTCCTATGCCTTGCCTCAAGGATGCCTATAAATTGAAGGATAGGATGAACTACAGGTTTCCTATAGAGAGTGATGAATACTGTAGGATGCACATTTTTAATAGTAAAACTTTATGTTTACTTGATAAATTGCCCTATTTATTGTCTACCGGGATAACTAATTTCCGTATCGAAGCAAGAAAAGAAGATCATAAGTGGGTAGAAAAGGTAGTGGGAGTTTATGCTCAGGAAATAACGAGATGTGCGCTTATGGAAGAAAATTATATTCCTTTAGAGGAAAATCAAAAAGTACTTAAGAACTTAGCACCTGCCGGTTTTACTACAGGGCATTACTTTAGAGGTGTAGAATAAGAAGACATAGAGAAGGGTGAGAAATAATGGAGGAGAAGGTTCTCCATAAATTAGAATACTATAAGGTAATAGAACTTTTAATAAACCAATGTTCCTGTCAATTAGGGAAAGATCTTGCCGAAGAACTCAAACCTTCCCATGATTTGGAGGAAATAGAACGGGGACAGGCAGAAACCACGGAAGCAAAAGAAATATGGAGACTTTATCCTAATTTTACCCTGGGTGGAATTCGTGATATAAGGCCTGCCCTGCGCAAAGCTCAGGTAGGGGGAATCATTGACCCGGAAGGGTTTATAATGATATATGATACTATTCTGGCAGGAAAGAGGATAAAGGACTTCTTTACAGAAAAAAGCCAAACCTACCCTTTAATTGCTAACTTAACCCGTGATTTAGAGAATTTCTCCGGGTTAGAAAAACAAATAAAAAGATGCATAACCTCGGAAGGAGAGGTTAGTGATCGGGCTTCGGAAAAATTAGGGCGCATCAGGAAACAATTAACCAGCTTACAGGGTAAGGCTAGGGAAAAACTAGAAGGAATAGTACGATCTTCTGCAATGCAAAAATATTTGCAAGATCCTATCGTAACCATTAGGAATGAACGCTATGTCATTCCGGTAAAACAGGAATACCGCCAAAAAATCCCCGGTTTAATCCACGATCAATCAGCCAGTGGTGCTACAATCTTTGTGGAACCTTTTAGTGTTGTAGAAATTAATAACGAGGCCCAACGTTTGGAAGCCCAAGAAAAGGCGGAAGTTTTACGGATTCTTCGTCAGTTGACAGAACAAGTAGGGGAGTATCATAGTGAGCTTACTACTAATGTGGAACTGCTAGGTCAAATAGACTTTATTTTTGCTAAAGGGAAGCTTAGTACAGAACTAGATTGTGGTCAGGTAAAAATGAACGACCGAGGTTATATAAATATAATACAAGGTCGTCATCCTCTTATTAAGGGAAACGTAGTTCCTACCACCATCTATTTGGGTAAGGGTTTTGATATTTTAGTAATTACCGGGCCTAATACAGGGGGAAAAACTGTTACCTTGAAAACAGTAGGCCTTTTTACCTTGATGGCTCAAGCGGGACTTCATGTTCCTGCTCAAGTTGGGACAGAACTGGCTGTTTTTGAGCAAATATTTGCAGATATTGGTGATGAACAGAGTATTGAGCAGTCCTTAAGTACTTTTTCTGCTCATATGACAAACATTATAAATATAGTTAACAAAGTAAATGAGGGTACGCTGGTGTTATTAGATGAATTAGGTGCAGGCACAGATCCTACGGAAGGCGCGGCTCTTGCCATGGCTATTTTAGATCATCTTAATTCTGCTGGAACTAAAGCTATTGCTACTACCCACTATAGCGAACTGAAAAGTTTCGCCTATAATCGAGAAAATATAGAAAACGCCAGTGTGGAATTTAATGTTGAAACCCTACGCCCTACCTATCGTCTTTTAATAGGCGTGGCTGGGAAAAGTAATGCCTTCGAGATTTCGAAAAGATTAGGCCTAAAATGTGATGTTATTGAAAGGGCTAAGGAATTCTTATCTAAAGATGAAATTAAAGTTGCGGATCTTATTGCCAATTTAGAAACAAATGAAATATTATCAGAAAAGAAACGACAGGAAGCAGAGCTCTTAAAACAACAAGCCCAGAAAAAAATATTAGAAATGGAAAAACGGGAACAGGAACTTAAGGAAAAAACTCAAAGAATTATAGATAAAGCACAAGAAGAAGCCTTGGAAATAGTAGCTAGGGCCCGCAAAGAAAGCGAAACGGTATTAAAAGAAATAAGAGGTGTACAGAAATCCCATGAGAGTAATTTACACCAAAAGATGCAAGACTTACGGCAAAATTTAAGGGAAAAAGAAGGAAAGTTACAAGAAGCAGTATTCAAAGAACAGGAAGGCACTTTGCTAAAACCCCAGGATTTACAGCCGGGGGATCTAGTTTTAATAAAACGCTTGAATCAAAAGGCTCAGGTTTTAGAAAAACCTACGTCCAATGGGGAAGTATTGATCCAGGCGGGAATCATGAAAATAACGGCCAAATTAAAAGAATTGAGTAAGGTACGAGATAATAGTAACCAGGGAACAGATAATTCCCAGCGAAATAAAACAGGGGTTGGTACCATAGTATCCACTAAAGCTCGGGATATTAGTAATGAACTAGATTTGCGAGGTTTAACTGTTGACGAGGCATTATTAGTGACAGAAAAATACCTTGATGATGCATTTTTAGCAGGTCTCTCCCAAATTTCTATTATCCATGGCAAAGGAACAGGAGCTTTGCGCAGTGCTATTACTAAACTATTAAAAAGACACCACGGTATTAAAGCCTATAGGGTGGGAGGCTTTAATGAAGGCGGTCATGGGGTTACCATAGCAGAACTAAAAAAATAGCAAAAAAGAAAAGGCTAAATTACATTAGAAAAAATGTAATTTAGCCTTTTTTATATTTTAGATTAATGTTTTGTTTTTACTTAAGGTAGTACTACCTTTAATTGATTGGATACAGAACTTTGCTGATTTGTTTCTGTATCAAAGGCAATTACTTTATAGTAGTAAGTTTTGTTACGTTCAACATTGCTATCTGTCCAAGAAGTACCTGTCAAATTAACATTCTTTGCCACTTGATTAGTAGCATCCGGTGTAAAATTACTTTCAGTAGAACGGAAAATATAGTAAACTATCTTATGATTTTCTGCAGCTTTTGTCCAGGTAAGATTGATACTTGCTCCCGTAGCATTTACGTTTGCTTCCCCTTTTAAGTGGGGTGCCTTTAATTTTTGGTCATCTTCCTGGGTAGGCTGAATCATGATGCTTCTGGAAACAGCCGTTATTTCATTGGTTTCTACATCTTTTGCTATTATGACGTAATAATACGTGTTGTCGGAATTTACCCTTTCATCTTGCCAGGTGTTAGAAGAACCTTGTAATTCAGCTACACGAGAATCTTGATCAAGGGATACATTAGGTTTAGTAGATCTATAAATTTGGTATACCGTAGAATTTGTTGTGGGATAGTGCCATGTTAATTTAACTGATTTCAACTGATTCCTGGAATCAAGCTGGGGTGACCCGTGGAGGGTTATCCCCGTATTTCCTCCGGGGAAGGAACTACCGCCATGGAGGGGGCAATATTCTTTAGGAGGTTCTAGTTTAGCATCTTCAGGTGCTCTGCTTCCGGTCCAGGGAACAGGGCGTTTTAGAAATACCTTTGTTACAGGATTAGGACAAAAATCCGTTAACAATTTACCTGAATCAGCACAAATTGGCAATTCTACCCATACATTGGAGTCTTCCGTGGGAGCATATTCCTGATTAAAGGATTCATACTTAACATATTCAGCAGGTGTTAAATCTGTAGGTATTAAACCGGATTTATAATCGACAGGTAAAGATACGATGCCTTCTGGCTTTACAAATTGTTCTGAAGGGAGATTGCGATGAGCAACTTCCATAACTTTTTTCCAGATTGGTGCACCATAAGATCCGCCAAAGACATTAGACATTTTTTCTTTTTTATCAAAGCCTAACCAGACACTACCTGATAAATGAGGCGTATAACCTGAAAACCAAGCATCTACATTAAAAGAGGTTGTCCCGGTCTTTCCTGCCACAGGCATGTTAGACATTCTAGCTTTTGGTGCCGTTCCGGCAGTAACTACAGTTTGCAGCATGTCTGACATGAGATAAGCAGTTTGGGTACTCATAACTACTTTTTTCTGAGGTATATGTTCATATAAGACGTTTCCCTCGTTATCTTCTATTTTTCTGATTACATAAGGCTTTACATATATGCCTTGATTAGCAAAGGCTCCATAAGACGCGGTGAGCTCTAAAGGAGATACTCCGTGAGTAAGGCCTCCTAAGGCTAAGGATAATCCCATATCGTTAGCCGGACCACTCTCAACGAGACTTGTTATTCCTAATCTTTGTGCAAAGTTAAAGCCTTCATTGATACCGATTTTGTCCAGCATTTTTACGGCCACAGTATTGACTGAATATTGGAGAGCCGTTCTCATACTGATAAGACCGCGATAGCGATTATCATAGTTCACAAAGGTTTTTGAACCTTGGGGAGTAGGATATTGCATGGGAAAATCATCTAAAACAGTGGCGGGAGAATACCCCAGTTCTAAAGCAGGTCCATACACAGCAATAGGTTTAAAGACTGAACCCGGTTGCCTGGTGGATTGAACTGCTCTATTAAACTGTCTTTCACCTTCCTGGTTCCTGCCCCCGATTAAACAGCGAACTCCACCGCTACGGTGATCTATAACAATCATGGCTGATTGAACCATTTTACCATTTTTATTGGGAGGGAAATAGGAATCATCAGCATATATTTCTTCTGCAGTTTTTTGTGCTTCTGCGTCCATGGTTGTATAAAATTTAAAACCATTAGTATATAATGCTGAGATTTCATTTTCTTCTAAATCTAAAATATCAGCAGCTTCTTCTACAACATAATCTATAAAAGATTGATATTGATAAGTATTGGATTTAAGTCCTGCCAGATTTAAAGGTGCATTTTTGGTTTTTTCTGCATCTTCTTTAGTTATAGCCCCGATCTCTACCATTTCATTAAGCACAAGGGCTTGACGTTGCTTAGCTTTTTCCATGTTTATATAAGGTGAGTACCTATTGGGAGCATTAATGAGCCCTGCCAGCATAGCGGCTTCACCCAACTCCAAATCTTTAGCATCTTTACCAAAATAGATTTGCGAGGCTGTTTGTAAACTCCAGGCGCCGTGACCGTAATAAACATTGTTGAGATACAGCGTTAAAATTTCTTCTTTTGATTTTTTATTTTCTAGTTGCAAGGCGATTATCGCTTCCTGAATTTTACGGCGCATTTTTTTCTCGCGATTTTTAAGAACGGCATTTCCTGCAAGTTGTTGTGTGATAGTACTTGCTCCTTGGGAACCATAACCCTTTGTTATGTTGGCGACCACAGCACCACCCAGACGATAAAGATCAATCCCATGATGTTTGTAGAAGCGTTGATCTTCTATGGCAATCAATGCTTTTTTCATGACAGTTGGTATTTGGTTTTGGGTTAGTTCAACCCTGTTTTTTGCTGCTTTCAAGGAAGCAACTCTATTATCGTCCATATCTAAGACAAAACTAGATAAATCTCCAGTAATATTGTCTAAATCATATTGAGGCATGTTGCGGATAGCTCCCGCAACAAACCCAATGGCGGCACCTACCATAATAAACGAAGTCAAGAGGATGGCCAGAATAGCTATACGTCCGTAGCGCACCTTGACTCGGGGCCTTTTTCGGGTCATATATTTTCCTCCTTTCCTTGCTTGCATTATTATAGCATAATAGTCAAGTTATTTTAACTTTTAGCTAAAATATCAGCACTATTTATTGTCCCCTTACATATATTTTAGTCACAGGATATTAGTATGAGGTGATTACTTTGAGACGGTGGCGTATGCCCCGTTACCGGAAGAATTGGGGCCATAAAAAGAAAATACCTAAAAGTTTAATTTCCCTACTAATTTTAATCATGTGTGTGTATATTTTTAGTATTGTCGAAAAAAACCTAAAACCTACCATTGTTCAAATTGCTGAAACAAGAGCTCATGTAATTGCCACAGAGGCTATAAATACAGTACTATATGAAAAGGTGCTGGCAGATGTAAATTATAATGATCTAATCCTGGTACATAAAGATTCACAACAACGGATAACCATGATGCAAGCTAACACAATTAGAATTAGTAGAATAATTTCTCAAGCTAACTTGGAAATTAAGGAATGTCTTAAACAATTGGATGATGAAAGATTTCAAATACCTTTAGGACAGACCTTAGGAAGCCAGCTATTGGCTAACTATGGGCCGCGTATAAATGTTAATATAGTACCCATCGGAACAGTAGATATTAAATGTTTAGATGAATTTCAACAGGCAGGGATAAATCAAGTTAGGCATATTCTTTATTTGGATATAGAAGCAACAGTGAAAATAGTGGTTCCTTTAGTTACGGAAAGTGTTGTTGTTGCCAATAAAATACCTATAGCAGAGACAGTTATTGTAGGAGAAGTACCTGATACATATTTGGGTATTCAAACACCTTTAGCAAAAGGCTTACTTTATGGCAATGATAGTATGAAAGAAAAAAATTAGCTACCTATTATATCAAAGAAAAGTTACTTCAATTAAAATGTATAATTAAATTATTATGTAAGATATATTATAAAATTGTAAAAATATATATTGACACAAATATGTGCATATGATAATATACAGAATGTCGCCGCGAGGTGATGAATGTATAACTATGATTATTTTTGTCGTTAATTCATCTCAAGAAAAAAAAGTTCTTGACAGAGTGGCGGCAAAGATGATACAATAAAGATCCTGCTGCAAAACGGCAGGAGGGAAAGTTCCTTGAAAACTGAACAGTTGAGAAATCACAGAAGTGTGTAACACAGAAGTGAGCGAGCCAGTCAA
>JAHDSB010000118.1 GCA_018433015.1 Clostridia bacterium
AAGACATTTTTTGTTGGAACGGGAGATAGCCCAACTATAATTTCTTTTTATGAGAAATGCGGTTTCCAGATTTCCCATAAAGTAAAAGATTTTTTTATTGTCAATTATGAAAAACCTATTTTTGAAAATGGTGTTCAGCTTAAGGATATGATTTATTTAAAAAAGGAACTTTAAAGATAAGAAGTTGTTAATTATTAATAATTAATGGTTAAGAGTTTAGATTGGGAGTGTAGGTTTAATGAAATTAAATAAGTTTAACCGTTTTATTGCTATGACATTATTGTCTTTAGCTTTATTGGTTTTGCCCATTTTTAGTAAAGTAGATAATATAAAGCTTTATTACGTAGGAATTATTATTTTAATATTAATTACAATATATAGAATAGTATATGATGAAAAATTTGAACAAAGGTTTTATGAGAGATGGCAAAAAAACAGGAAACAAGGTTTTAAGATAAATGTAGTGCGGGAAGGGCTGCGTGCTCTAGTTTTTATGATAATGGTAGTTGGAATATCACAATTTCTTGTAAATGGGCATACTCCCTGGGAGATAGTATTGAGCTTAGCGAGTAATACGTCAGTATGGATAATGATAGTTTTGTTCTTATTAATATTAAGTTTAATTATTGGGGTGGTAGCTTTATATGAGAATGATAAAAGATATAAACGTATTTTTTATAATATAAAAAATAATAATTAGGACAACCTCTTCTTATGCGGATATGGGAAAATGGTAGATTCTAAAAACGCTGGATAAGGCATTTGGGTTTTTGGAGGAAAAGAAATGAAGATAGAGCGGCTGATTATATCTGTTGTAAGTACTGTTCTAATCCTTGGAGGATTACTAATATTTTTGGTGCAAATAAAGGCAACCGGGAAAACAATTGAAGAAGCAATAGAAAAAACAGACAGGCAGGTAGTCCAGATAATACACCAAGAAAAAGTTAAAGAGGGCGAAGTAGTATTTTATTATAAAGGTATTAATAACGGAAAAAGTTATACAATGGCATCTGGTTATATTAAAAGAACTCTTGGGGGTTGGAAGTGGGTTACTGGAGGAGAACATTCAGTAAACGGACAACCAATAACGGTGCAATACTTTCCTTTAACAAAAGAAGCACCCTTTCCACTAGCATTTGGTAAAATCAATAATTCAGAGATTGCTAAGGTTAGAGTACAAACTGAGAAGGTAACATCGTATAAAGAAACAAGAATAGTTAAAAATGGGTCGACGAGAATTTGGTTTGTTTTTCTGAAACCTTCAGAGGGAGTTTTAACAAAGGTTGTCGGACAATCGTCGGAGGGAGAAATAGTGGCTTCTTGTTATGAGTATAAGATAAATTAAATTAAAGAATTATATAACTTTAGGCTTATATAACTTTTGTCAGGAAAACATATATTATTCTCAAAATTTTAATAATATAGAAAGCTCTTGAATTTCTAGAAGTAAAAATAAAGGGGAGTTATTAACTCTAAGTCTTATCTTAAAAGAGAAAGTTGTTTTGGGAATAATATTAAACATTATATAAAAATATTTGAGAGGGTGAAAGGTAGTGAGTAAAGCAAGAATAGCACAAAAAACAGTTTATTTTACTTCCGATATTAAAAAAGTTTGGGATATAGTTACAAACAATTCAGATTATGCTTGGAGATCTGATATTAAATCTGTTGAAATTTTATCTGATGGGAACGAATGGCTGGAATATTACGATAATGGCAAATTTACTAAGTTTATATTAAAGAAAAAAAATAAATATAATGAATATGTTTTTGAAATGGAAAACCCTATGTTTACAGGAATTTGGACAGGTTATTTTGATGAACTTGAATCTGGAGGAACAAAAGCAATATTTACTGAAAATATTTTTATAAAAAATCCACTAATCAAGGTTATATCATATTTACTCTGGGATTTAAAAGGAATACAAGCAGTATATATTAGAGATCTTAAAACAAAACTGGGGGAAAACTGAGCTGAATATGTTATATTTAAATGATGATAAGGTAGATACCAAAGCAAAAGAGCTAGAAAAGTTACTAAGTGGGGAAAAAACGATGATTTTTAGAGGCGTAGCAGGTAGAAAATTACCATATGGTAGAGTAGAAGCAGGAGAACCTCTTTATTTTATTGAAAATAATGGGAATGGGTTAATTAAAGCTAAAACTCTTGTTAAAAGTGTATATAATTAAGCGGAGAACTATCTAAAGTTCTATAATTAAAAGAAAGAAGTGAAATAATGACTAAGTTAAAAAAGGTGGCAATAATTATCCTAGTATCATATATTTTGTTATTGGCAGGTTGTACATATGGTAGTTATAAGATAATAATGGGAGAAGTGGATTTTAGTAAGGATGGTGCATCGGGGTCATATGAAGAGTTTAGCGGTTATAAAGCCACATCATTAAAATTAGAAGAAGGCGTCAGCATTAATTTAAACCTGAAAGTAAAAACTGATACAGGTAGTTTGGCAGTAGAAATTTTAGATGATGCAGACAATGTTGTGCTTAAATTAAATAGTGACCGGGAAGAACAAGAAGAGGAAGCAGTCATAAAGAGCACCGGTAAATATAAAATAAAGGTTGCAGGAGATAAACATAAAGGAGAATTCAAATTAGCTTGGAAAATAAACAAAAAATCTTAAATAGCAGATAAAAATCTGTTATTTAAGATTTAGCCGATAAAATTGACACTGTATATTTAGACTTCTATTTTAATAATTCATCATTCTTTTTGCTGGAAATATATTGCATTATCAAATTAATGGCACAAAATGTAACCCAAAAAGTGGCACCACCTATTATGAGTTCCAAGAAATCGGAGTTACCTAGCCAGAAAAAGTTGACGCTTAAAATTACCACGGTAGCAACGACAGATGATAGTATAAGAGGTTTTAGGCTTGGTCTATTAGCAAAAAGGCCGGAACGAACTCTACTAATTGCTAAATAAAAAGATACTCCAAAGAACAATAATGCTACATCCCAATATCTTGAAAGTGACTCTTGCAGAATAAATTGCCTATATAGCAAATCTAGTAAAACCCCTAGGTATAGAATTGTAAATCCTCTATTGTTTTGTCTGAGGGTTTCTTGGATAATTCTTTCATCATGAATTGGTTTTTTCATTAGCCTTCCTCCTTTATCCAAAATAAATCATTTAATGTTTTATTTAAGGAATAACAAATGGCTAAACATAAGTTTAGGGAAGGGTTATAGTTACCTTTTTCAATTAAATTGATAGTTTGTCGGGTAACCCCTACAGCATCTGCCAGTTGTTGCTGCGTTAGATCATGTTCTAAACGGGCTAATTTAATACGGTTTATCAAACCACAGCTCACCTCCCTAAAACAATTGTAACATATATATTACAATTGTAAAGTATATGTTACATACAGGTGGTATAAAAATTAATACTTTTATTTAAAGCAAAAGCAACATCAAATATCGCATTATTCTCAATATACTTAAAAACTTTATCGTATTAGATCG
This sequence comes from Clostridia bacterium, assembly GCA_018433015.1. Lineage (GTDB taxonomy): Bacteria > Bacillota > Peptococcia > DRI-13 > SV3-B141 > SV3-B141. The sequence goes on from JAHDSB010000118.1 coordinate 3,487, forward strand.
ATAAAGGGCAATTAGGATTTTATTCTGGTTACTTATAGAACACAGGAGGAATGTTAGATGGATAGTTATGATATTGTAATTATTGGTGCTGGACCGGCTGGAAGTATGGCAGCATATAATCTTGCCAGAAAGTTTAAAGTGCTTATGCTAGAAGCCCATAAAGTGCCACGGAACAAATCCTGTTCAGGAGTATTAATAAAAAAAGCAGTAGACCTAATTAATAAAAACTTTGGTCACATACCTGATGATGTGAAAAGTAGACCTTACACAACTAATGGAATAACTATTGTTAATGAAGCTATGGTAGCACAGGATTTCTGTGATAACGGTGTTAATGTCTTAAGAGATAGATTTGATTATTGGTTGATGCAAAAAGCAGTTGAAGCTGGAACAGAGATTAAAGATAATTCAAGAGTTGTTAACATAAGTGAAAATGAGAATAAAGTAACAGTAACTATAAAAGGGGATAAAGTCTACGATGTTGATGCTAAAATAGTACTTGCTTGTGATGGAGTCAATGGTGTTTCGCGACGACTAACAAATTCACCGCAGCAAGACAAGGTTGTTACATATCAAAAATTCTATCATGCAGTAGCCTCATTTGATACATCAAAGTTTTATGCTTATATAGCAAAAGATTTTTCCCAGTATGACGCTTGGATTAACACTAAGAATGATTGCATCATAGTAGGTACTATAGCTAAAAAACTAACAACAGCAAAATCTTTACACCAAAGCTTTATAGAGTATCTTACAACTCACAAAGAATTTAAGATACTTAATGAAGTGAAAGAGGAAACATGGTGCATACCATTAGTTATACCTGATTTTCCTATATTGTTAAGAAAAAAAAGAGTTTTTTTTGCCGGTGAGGTAGCAGGTCTTTTGAATCCTTTTGGAGAGGGAATTTCACTAGCATTATTTAGCGGATTGTGTTTTGCCGAGGCCTGTTTAAAGCAAAACTCTTTTAAATTATGTGATTGGACAGAAATAGAGTACAATTATACCAGTAGTATGAAAAATGAGATAGAATACATGAAGAGACAATGGCTTTTTCTAAAAAAGTTTTATCCTTACTTTTGGAATAATGTTTTGCAATCAAATCAGTGATTTAATTTATATAATGATTAAAGTTTGAATAATGCTAAGTGTTGTGTAATACTAAACATTGTGCAATTTAGATTATATTATGTATAATCTTTAGTTGGTGGACATGTTCAAGAGAAAGGGGATTATCATGTATAAGGAAAAAGTAGTAGAGCTTTCACAAAAAAATTATGATCGGATCGTTGAATTAAGGCATAAATTCCATATGTATCCGGAAACAGCCTTTGAAGAATTTGAAACTGCTAAAACTGTAGTAGAAGAACTGAAAAGGCTGAACATAGAAGTATCTTCAAATATTGCAAAAACCGGTGTGGTAGGTTTGATTAAGGGAGGATATCCTGGTAAAACAGTATTATTGCGTGCTGATATGGATGCCCTTGCAATTCAGGAAGAAGCAAATGTCCCTTATAAATCAAGAATTCCGGGCAAAATGCATGCTTGTGGCCATGATGGACATACAGCAGGTCTCTTAGGTGCAGCAATGATTCTAAACGAGATAAAAGATGAACTACATGGAAATGTTAAGTTGATTTTTCAGCCGGCTGAAGAGGATGATGGTGGGGCAAAACCCATGATACAAGAAGGCGTTTTAGAGAACCCTCACGTAGATGCAGCCTTTGGCTGTCATGTATGGGGATCCTTAAAGGAAGGTGATATCCAGGTTAAACATGGGCCGCTTATGGCTTCTCCCGATAAATTTATCTTTAAAGTAAAGGGTAGAGGCGGACATGCTGCAATGCCCCATAAATTAATAGATCCTATCTCCATTGCCGCTCAAGTAATTAGCACTATGCAAACTATAGTTAGTCGCAGAGTAGATCCGTTGGAATCTGCAGTAATATCTTTTGGTTCCATTCATGGTGGAGAAAACCATAATGTTATACCGAATGAAGTAGTGGTAACAGGAACTATTCGTACCTTTGACCAGGATATACGGAAATGGATACCTAAAACTATGGAAAATATTTTAAAGGGAGTTACTCAAGCTTGTGATGCTTCTTATGAATATCAATTCATAGAGCATTTCCCACCGCTGATCAATGATAAGAACATGACCGATCTGGTTAAACAATCAGTAGCAAAAATTGTTGGGGAGGATCATGTTTTCGAAGCAGATCAACCCAGTATGGGTGGAGAGGATTTTGCCTTTTTTGCAGAAGCAGTACCGGCCTCTTTCTTTCTTGTGGGTATAGCTCCTGATGAAGACAAGCCTGTAGTACATCATCATCCGCAATTTGCCTGGGATGATAAAAATTTATTAATAGTAGCTCAAACTATGGCAACGGTTGCTATAGATTTTTTAGAGCAAAATAAATAGGTTTTAATAAAAATTTAATTTATAAAAGGAGTGATTTTATGTCAAGTCATTTGCAGGGGGCTGAAAAATCCCCCAAACCGAAAGGTGGTTTTATTGAAAGAACCTTGGCAAAGGTGGAATATGTGGGTAACCGCATGCCTGATCCCGTAACCTTGTTTTTCTATTTATGTCTAATGTTATTAGTACTTTCATGGGTTTGTGCATCTGCAGGAATATTTGCAAAACATCCAGTAACTGGAGAAATTATTCCGGCGGTTAGTCTGCTGAATAAAGCTGGTTTACAAAAAATCTTGTTGAATCTCGTGGGTAACTTTCAATCTTTCCCTCCCCTGGGCTTAGTTCTAGTTGTTATGATTGGGGCCGGTGTTGCTGAAAAATCAGGTCTTATGCAGGTAGCTATGAAAAATTCTGTAGCTAAGGCTCCCCCAAAACTAGTTACAGTTGTAGTTATTTTAGCAGGAATACTGGCAAACGCCGTTGGAGATGCCGGTTTTGTAGTTTTACCACCTTTAGCAGCCGTAGTTTTCTCCGGTATTGGGAGACATCCTCTTGTAGGTATGTTTGCTGCTTTTGCCGGTGTTGCGGGAGGTTTTTGTGCTAATTTTATCGTAAATATGTCTGATGTTCTGGCAGCAAGTTTTACTATTCCTGCTGCTCAGATGGTAGATCCCAGTTATCAAGGAACTCCCGCTATGAACTATTACTTTATTATAGTTTCCACCATATTCCTGGTGGGAGTAGGGGTGTTTGTTACAGAAAAAATTGTTGAGCCTCGCTTTGGAAAATATGTGGGAGAAGATGAAAGCGATACTACGACAGAAATCAGTGATATCGAGATAAAAGCTCTGAAAAAAGCAGGTTGGTCTGTAGTTGCACTCATAGTTATTATAGTAGGTTTATGTTTGGGTAAGGAAGCATTTCTAAAAGACCCGGCAACGGGTTCTCTCCTTTCCTACCAATCTCCCTTAATGCAGGGCATAGTTCCTCTAATTACTGTAGTGTTTTTAGTACCGGGTTACATATATGGTAAGATTACCGGTAGTATCAAAAATGATAAAGATGCCGTAGCAATGATGGGACGTTCCATGAGTGATATGGGTCCCTATATAGTGTTGGCCTTTGCAGCAGCCCAGTTTCTACACCTTTTTAATTGGAGTAATCTAGGTATTATTTTATCCGTAAAAGGTGCGGAATTTTTGGAGAATATTGGAGCGACCGGTCCTGGACTGTTTGTAGGGTTTATTATTCTTAGTTCCTTCGTTAATATCTTTGTTGGTAGTGCCTCTGCAAAATGGGCTATGTTAGCTCCCATCTTTGTACCTATGTTTATGATACTTGGTTATGATCCTGCCGTTACACAGGTTGCTTATCGTATTGGGGATTCAGTAACAAACCCCATCAGTCCGCTGTTCCCATACTTCCCTATCTTACTAGCTATAGCTCGTAAATATGATAAAGAAGCGGGTTTGGGTACATTAATAGCAAATATGTTGCCTTATTCCGTATTCTTCCTTATTTTCTGGATAATATTATTACTTGTCTTTATCGTCTTCAATATTCCCTTAGGTCCAGGGGCAGCAATAAGATATATCTTAGGGTAACTTTCATGAGAAAGGTAAAAGCAGAATGAAACACAGACTAACTTTTTACGTGTTCTTTTAATGATGAACCCAATAGTAAAGCTAGTAAAGGTTTATTATTATTCATCTGCTTGCTCCTTTTAAATAAGTTCTTTGATAAAAGTAAGGGATGCATTTATTTATCAAAATGCATCCCTTTCAAATTATCCTAAAGAATGAGTATAATATAGTGTTGTTAGATCTATGAATGGAGAGCTTAATAGTAACAAGCTTGAATAGTAGATAGAGTTTTAAATATTTAAGGAGAATAAAAAAATGTCGCAAAAAATTAATTTTAATATTGTAGATTTAGATAGTTGGGAACGAAAAGAATATTTTAATCATTATTTTAATAATGTCAAATGTACCTATAGTATTACGACAAACATTAATATAACTTCATTGGTTTCGGTACTGGCAAAGCACAAGATAAAAACATATCCCAGTCTTATTTATATTGTTACAAAAGCCATAAACAATAATCAAAACTTTAGATATGCCTTGAACGAACAAGGAAAGTTGGGCTACTGGGATGAAATGGTTGCAGAATATACCATATTTCATGATGATGATAAAACTTTCTCATCTATATATACTGAGTTTAGTAATAGTTTTCCACAATTTTATCAAAATTATTGTGATGATATGCGGTTATATAAGAATAGAAAAGGGCTGGTAACCAAGAAGTCGCCCCGGCATAGCTTCACTATATCATGTGTACCTTGGGTAACTTTTACAGGTTTTAATTTAAATATATATAATGGTGAAAACTATCTCTCACCAATTATAACCTGGGGTAAATATATTAAGGAGAATAAAAAAGTATTATTACCTTTTTCTGTCCAGATTCATCATGCTGTGGCAGATGGATATCACACATCTAAGTTAATTAATGAAATACAAAATTTAGCAGACAATGCAAAAGAATGGCTGGAAGAATTATGATTTAACATAGGAAATCAGTTCCTCGATGTTCTGCTTCATTGTAAAATCTACAGGCTTGTCATAAGCAAGTAGAAGGCCTCTTTCATCAGGAGTTAATTCTGCTTTTCTTTTAAGTTTCCATTTTAACAGTGTCATTAATAATTTATCGAGAAACTTCAGCTTGTTGTAATTAAAGCCTCCCCGCAGATAGAAGAATTGTAAATGTTTTTCTTGTTCAGGTGTAAAGTTTTTATTTTTGACATGATTGATAACCTTGGGGCAAGAGGCTGAAGCGCCTGTAGCAAAGACAATAATTCTTTTATTCTTTAATTTATCAAGGTTTTGGGTTATGAATTGTATCCCATTAATGCCCACCGCATATAAACCTCCCCCGTAAATCACTGAATCGTAGGGTTTTAACATATCAAGAGAGATTTTAGAAGCTTCAAAAATATCAGCTGATAATTCCTCCGCAATCCATTCTGCGTATTTCTTAACAAAACCTGTTTTTGACTTATAAATTACTAGTGTTTTCAAACTTTCACCCCTTAAAATATATATTTTTATTTAATGGAATAAAGTTAAAGTGAAAAACAAAGGGAGTGATACCCTATGAAAAGAAGGCTGTCTCCGAAAGTTAAGATAAGTACCTTAGTTTTGATAATTGTAATTATGTTTTTCTCGTTTTCAATTTATCATGGTTTAGTAGATTGGACAACACCGAAAATGGAAGATATAAAGATTACAGCTAATAGTACTCAAAAGGAAGTAATAGCAGAACAACTTATTGTGGAATATTTGAGTAGATATAAAGGTATTATGGTTCCACAACAGGAAAAATTAAAAGATTTTAGCATTGAAGAAATTGAAGGAGTTAAAGAAAAAAGTGGCGGTAAATTTAGGTTTATCGTTACCTATTCAGTTAAACCTGCTGCAAAGCATCAAAGCAATTGGATTGCAGGAAATGGGGTCACCGGACAAAAGGGATGGATTAATAAAAAAGTTGCATATGTTTATGTTAATAAAGAGGGTAATACATATTCCATAGAAGATATGGGGGGACGGGGCCTTAAAAACAATTTTACTTATTATGATAAAAATACCCCGGGATGACTGAAGATATAAATCTTTAGTTAATCCGGGGTTGATGAATATTTATCAATATTTGGCGTGTCTTAAACGTTAAATCTAAACAAAACTACATCTCCATCTTTCATTATATAATCTTTTCCTTCGCTTCTTACCAGGCCCTTTTCTTTGGCTGCTGCCATGTTACCACCATTAGCCATTAGTTCATCATAAGCTATTATTTCAGCTCTTATAAAACCTCTTTCTATATCGGAGTGGATCTTACCGGCAGCCTTTTGAGCAGTAGTTCCGTTTATGATGGTCCATGCTTTCGTTTCTAAAGGTCCTGATGTTAAGAAACTTATCAAGCCTAACAACTTGTAACTTGCTTGAACTAATTTGTCAAGACCTGATTTTTCCAGACCCAGATCCCTCAGAAATTCAGCTCTTTCTTCAGGAGCTAGTTGTGCTATTTCATTTTCTATCTGAGCACTGATGACGACAACTTCCGCAGCTTCTTCCAAGGCAAAATCCCTTAATTTTGCTACGTAAGGATTAGATTTACCATCATTAATTAAATCATCTTCGGAAACATTGGCTACATAAATTACAGGTTTGGCGCTCAAAAGATTAAAAGATTTAATAAGTTCATTTTCTTCTTCAGATAAGTCTAGAGTTCTTACCGATTTTCCTTCTTCTAGTACTGCCAGTGATTTTTTTATTAGCTCTACTTCCAATACCAGAGATTTATCGCCTTTAGCAGCTTTTTCAGTTTTCTGCAGTCTCCTTTCTAATACTTCGATATCAGAGAACATTAACTCTAGATTTATGGTTTCTGCATCTCTCAGGGGATCTACACTTCCATCAACATGTACAATATCATCACTTTCAAAACATCTAACTACATGTACGATGGCTTCTACTTCCCGAATATGGGAAAGGAACTTATTACCAAGTCCTTCTCCTTTGCTTGCACCTTTTACAAGACCAGCTATATCAAAAAATTCTATAGAAGCTGGTACAATTTTTTTTGATAAGTTAATTTCCCCAAGTTTAGGAAGTCTTTCATCAGGGACCGCAACTACACCTACGTTCGGCTCAATGGTACAAAAAGGGTAGTTGGCAGATTCTGCTCCAGCTTGAGTGATAGCATTAAAAAGCGTACTTTTCCCTACATTAGGTAGGCCTACGATTCCAAGTTTCACTTGATCTGTCCTTTCTATTTTTAAATAATTATTTTTAAATTTAGACAAAAAAATACTAATTACACAAATCTAAATTATATTATAGAATATAAATGAGTGCAATGTAAATGGAAGATGACTAATTGCCTTAAGTATGACTTAGTGAATGTTATATTGAGGAGGGTTTTAGTAAATGAAAAAAGCTAAGATATTAAAGATGATAAAAATTTGTACAATCATCTGTGCAGCAATTACTGTAGTTGCTAGTTTTGGTGATTTTATCTTGGTACATATATTAAATCTCATGCATAATTCAGAAGTGATATCCGGTACAGCAGGAAGTTCCATAGGAATAATTGGAGGAGCAGACGGGCCTACGGCAATTTATATAACATCAGGCTCTGCAAGTCCTCCTTATGCTATTATTTTTGGCATTTTAACAATTTTGGGAATAGGTTTACAGCTATTTATTAAGAAAATGTTATTCTAATTAGTAGTTTCTCAAGGCTCTACCCAAAAAGAAGGCCACATTCAAGACATTATTGCTTGAAAGTGGCCTTCTTATTAAATCATCATTTTACAGACATTGTTTGTGAATTCAACAGGATCTTCTATGGGTAAACCTTCGACAAGCAAGGCCTGGTTGTATAACAGATCTGTATAGAGTTTAAGCTTGTCTTTATCGTTTTCATAGGCATCTTTCAATGACTCGAAAACTTTATGATGCATATTGATTTCCAATACTTTATTGGCTTGGATTTTATTTTCATTATAAGGCATAGCATTTAAGATCTTTTCCATTTCTATCGATACTTCACCATCATTTGACAGACATACGGGATGATTCTTAAGTTTTTTGGAGGCTCTAACATCTTTAACTTTAGCTGATAAGATTTGCTTCATATATTCAAAGAGTTCTTTGCCATCTTTTTCATCAGTAGTGGAGTTCTCTTTATTATCATCTGCTTCTATACCCAGGTCGGAACTGGAGACAGATTTAAATTCTTTATCTTTATATGACATCAGCATCTTGATGGCAAACTCGTCCACATCATCAGTAAAGTACAAGATTTCGTAACCTTTATCAGCAACGAGCTCGGTTTGAGGAAGTTTTTCTATCCTTTCAATGGACTCTCCGGAAGCATAATAAATATATTTTTGTTCTTCAGGCATCCGGGAAACATATTCAGCTAAAGTCGCTAGTTTTTTCTCTTGTGAAGAGTAAAACATTATCAAGTCTTGCAGGGTTTCTTTATTGCTGCCAAAATCACTATAAATACCATATTTCAGCTGTCTGCCAAAAGAATTATAGAATTTTTCATACTTATCCCGCTCATTTTTTAATAGGTGTTCTAGTTCACTTTTAATTTTATTTTTTATGTTTTTAGCTATTAGGTTTAATTGTCTATTATGTTGTAACATTTCTCTGGAAATGTTAAGGGATAAATCTTCTGAATCCACCATTCCTTTTACGAAACTAAAATAATCAGGTAAGAGATCAGGGCATTTATTCATAATTAAAACGCCGTTAGAATAAAGCTCTAATCCTTTTTCATACTCTTTTGTATAGTAATCATAGGGCATTGTTTCCGGAATGTATAAAATTGCCCTATAACTCACAGTACCTTCGGCATTGATGTGAATATGAGCCATAGGCTTATCAAAGCCGTAGTGTTTTTCAGAATAAAAGTTATCATAATCTTCCTGGGTTAGTTCATTTTTATTCTTTTTCCAAATAGGAACCATACTATTAACAGTATCTTCTTCTTGATATTCTTCGTATTCTTTTTCGCTGCCTTCTTTGAGTTTTGTCTTAGTAACATCCATTTTTATGGGGTATCTAATAAAATCAGAATATTTCTTGATGATAGCTTTTAATCTATACTCTTCTAAGTACTCATCATAGTTTTCTTCATCAGTGTTTACCCTTATTTTAAGAAGAATATCTGTACCAACAGAGTCTTTTTCACAAGGCTCAATAGTATAGCCTTCTGCACCCTTTGATTCCCATTTATAAGCGTCATTGCTACCTAAGGCTTTGCTTATAACAGTAACGACTTCAGATACCATAAAGGCCGAATAAAACCCAACACCAAATTGTCCTATAATGTCATGACCATCTTTAAGTTCATTTTCTTTTTTAAATGTTAGGGAGCCGCTCTTGGCGATAACCCCCAAATTTTCCTCCAGTTCTTCTTTTGTCATTCCTATACCGGTATCAGATATTTTTAATACCCTGTTTTTTTTATCAGGAACTACTCTAATATAATAGTCATCTTTGTTGAAACTTAAAGAATCATCTGTTAATGCTTTATAATAGATTTTATCAATGGCATCACTAGCATTAGAAATGAGTTCCCTTAAAAAAATCTCCTTATTAGTATAGATGGAGTTAATCATTAAATCTAATAATCTTTTTGATTCAGCTTCAAACTGTTTTACGGACAAATGAATCTCTCCTTTCAGTAAAATAATAAATATAACCTAGTATACCAGGTTATGTTTAGCTAATTATTATTAAGTTATTAGCACTCTTTTCTTTTGAGTGCTAACCCCTAATTTTTATATATCAAAATACAAGTTTAATGTCAATCTTTTGGGAGCATAATGTCAAAGAAATTAAAAAAAGTGCGGTTTATCGCACTTTGTTTAACATTTCATTTATTGAGGATTATACATACCATTATTTTTCATATAGTTAAAAATTTGTTCGCCGTGTTCTTGTTCTTCTTTTTGAATATGATTTAATACCTGACGAACATTGGTATCAAGACATTCAAAAATCGTAGTATCATAAGTTCCTGAAATATATTTTTCTGTTGCTAGCATGTCAGAACACAAAGTACTATCATTTTGATTGGATATTGCACTTTGCATGGGGTTTTGCTGATTTTGTGGAAGTTGCTGTCCCATTTGTTGGTTTTGTTGTATATTAGGAACCTGACCATTTAAAATTTGATTGATAGAATTTAAGTGTTCTTGCTCTTTTTGGGCCAAAGAATTGAAAAGCTCTTTTAATTGGGGATCTTGTGCTTGGTTAGAATAATTTTGATACTTTTGGATACATAGTTCTTCATGAGCTTTTTGGTCTTGCATAAGCATTTTTTCCTTGGCATTTAAATTAAGTGCCAAAATAAATCACCTCCATTTTAAGTCTGTCATTTTTCCATGTGATATATTCATGGGAGGGTTAAAAAAAAAGAAACCCGAAATTACAATAATTTCGGGTTTTAGCCATTTGATTTACCAGGGATACAGTTTATATTAATTTTCATCAGTAGCACTATTTAAGACAGGGCATCCGTCTCCTTGGCATTCTGCATTATCGTTAATGATGATTACGGTACAACCAATAATCTTAAATTTTAAAAACTTGGGGCAACAGCAGGGTGGACAGCAGCTACTGGAGTCGCACTCCCTTAACATTGCAGTTTCATCTTCGGTGCTTAGTAGGGATTTAAGAGATTTGAGAGAGTCGGCGTTATCAACAATGGCATCTATAACCTCGGGTGTAATAACAGGAGGAAGATCAGCAATATTCTTTATTTCCACTAAGTAAAAACTCCTTTCTATTTTTTATTAAGCAATAGTTATTTTTATAGATTAATATTTCAGTTTTCCGTATCTTCTCTCTGGAATCCGGAGCTAAAATTTCTTTGACAGGCTGCATTGTCGTTGATGATTATAACTGTACAACCTATAGTCTTGAATTTAATAAATTTAGGACAACAACAGGGAGGGCAGCAGTTAGAATTATCTTCATCAGATACTTGTGTTGTATCTTTATTGCTTAAGATTCCTTGAATGAACTTGGCAATTTCAGCATAAGCTTTATCTTCAGAAGTGGGCTCGGGGCTTTGATTTATTTCTGACATGAACAATCTCCTTCCAAAACTATCAGCGGGGGAGAAGAAAACCCCTGCTGATAGTTTTAATTGTTTTAGCTTTCTGTATCTTCTTCTCTTAATCCGGGGACCCAGCTTCTTTGACATTCTGCATTATCATTAATAATGATCACAGTACACCCAATTATCTTAAATTTTAAGAATTTAGGGCAACAGCAAGGAGGACAGCAAGTATCTGAACCACCGTTTAAGGCTAGAGCTTCATCGCCGGAAGTTAAAATTGATTTAAGGGCCTTGAGAGCTTCAGCGTTATCAGCGATAGTATTTACAACTTCAGGAGTAAGAATAGGGGGGATTTCCGGTATATCTTTATTTTTCATATAATATGCTCCTTTATATTTTTATTTCTTAATTTACAACTAGACAAGAGGTTATACAGAGGGTCTATTGTTTTGGCAAGCTGCATTATCATTAATGACTATAACGGTACAACCAATTATCTTGAACTTTAATAATTTAGGACAACAGCAGGGAGGACAGCAACCATTACATTGGTTGTTATTTGGACATTCTTTAGTGTCTGCCATGAAAAGACTCCTTTCTAAATTATAGAAATCGCTTGGACATATATATTATGATCTGTCTAAAAATATTGTTACAAATAAAAAAGAACCCTTTACATAAAGGGCTCTTGCCTATGGTTTGCAGCAAATATTTGTATCTATTTTAATTTATTTTCCAATTCATTATATATGTTTTCCGGCGTTAAGCCTTGAGCTGAGATGATACTTCCTTTAGTAAAAGTATCTTCCATTCCTAAAACATTACTATCTTGTCCGGAAACTATGATGGCATCAAAGGAGTTTATATTTTGCTTATTATTTTCTAAAGAATCGACTGTATAGCCTTTTTCTTGCAAATAGGCTTTTACGTTTTGCAGAGAATTTTCTATAGCTACTTTTTTCATTAATAGTACACCTTCCTCTATAATCTTTAAACCTATTATTCGTTGGATAAATAAAAAATATTCTTATCTTGAAAAATTGACGACCAAGTTTGTTACTGCTCAGTGAAAATAGAGGAATTGTAAAAAGTATTTTTGCGCAGTTTGGGAAAAATGTTATATTGTTAAAAAAATCACGTAATGATAAAATTGGACAATAAAACTCAAATAAATGGAGATTTATAAAAAGGGGAAATATTGCTATTTGTACGTTTTATGCAGAAAGGTACGTGATAAGAAAATGGAAAAATTAATCCCAGTAAAAACCAAAGAAGATATTTTTGCCAAGTACCAAGATACTCCTATAGGTAAGTTATTTGAATATCATAACTTGAAGCGCCTCCATGAAAAGCAAACTTCAGCACAACTGATTATTGGTATGTGTATGGACAATAGAAAAAGAATATCTATACCCGAAAATTTTGCTTATGTAATAAGGACAGGGGGAGGGAATTTAAGGTTTAATGAGTTTCAAGTTTCTTATTCTATTGCATTAGGCAAAGTAAAATCCATCGCATTGGTAGGACACGATAGATGTGGTATGGTTAATCTGATATCAAAAAAAGAAAAATTTATCAAAGGGCTACTAGATATTGGGTGGGAACCTTCTGTTGCCGAAGATCACTTTATGCATTTTGCCCCTATGTTTGAGATTGGTAATGAGATTGATTTTGTGTTAAGTGAAGCAAAGAGATTGCGGTTACGTTATCCTAAAATAGAGGTTGCTCCACTATTTTATAAACTGGAAGATAATTTATTATATTTAATTAGAGAAGATTAAACATAATTTGCTCTATAAATTGGTTTATAAACTTTCATATACAAGGATACAATTACAAGGATACAATCTGTTAGATTTATATATGCATTACTTTTTAATTTATTAGCATTCGTTATTGTCTTTTCACTTGGGAAATAATTAGAAGTTTTCCAAGCTTTTATCTAGGCAATACGGATGTTTTTTATTTTATTCAAGGGGCTTGTATTTGTATCCGCAAAATTTATAAAGGGCCTCATTAAAAAGACGGATATGTACTTTTTCATCGAGAATAATACGTTGTAATATGGCTTGAACATAAGGATCACTGATGAGAGTTATATGTTTGCGATATCCTTCAATAGCTTTATATTCTGCATCAATATCTTCCCGCAATTGTTGACATAGTTGACTCCCGTAGTAAACAAAACCACCATTCCAATAATTACATTTAGTGCTATAAGATCCTCGTATTACAGGATCACCTCCTAATTTCTTAATTGTTTCGGCTAAGATTTCCATATGTAGCATTTCATTAATTGATACATTCTCCATCAATTCTCCTAAGTTCTCATCAACATCTTTAAAGGAAAAATAGTGATAAAGATATTGACTAATAGCAGTAAATTCACTAACTACTCCTGCGTAGTCATCCATTAACAATTCAGCATATTGAGGGTTTTGATTAAGAACTTTAATTTCTGGATAGGGAGAAGGATCAGAGTACTTTTCTCTTTTGTGGCCTTCATAATCTATATCACTCATAAAAAATCCTCCAAATTTTATAAAGTATTATTTAATATTATTTCAAAGAAGTATAAAATATGAAGAGAAGGAAATAAAATGTAATATTGTTATTTTGCAAACCAATATAATAAGTAACTCGATAAAAACAAACACAGATACTTTTCTGAAAATACAAAAAATAAAAATATCTCCTGGGGAGTAAATATATTTTAGAAGGTGATTTGTGTGCTAAATACTATTTTAATTTATGAAAGTAAATATGGTTCAACTGAAGAGATCATTAAGATTATGGCTAAGATACTTGGCCCGGCCCATTATTATACTGTAGATGAATATAAGGAGAAAAAGCCGGATGGTGATTTATTTATTATTGGGAGCCCAATTTATAGAGAAGAACCTGATCAAAAAATCTTAAAATTTATCACTGAAAATACTGAGTGGCTAAAGCAGAAAAAAGTAGCTTTATTTTGTACTTGTTTAAGAGGAGCTGGAAGCCACCAATATTTAAAACCGTTACAAACATATATAGGTAAGGGTGTAATTGCAAGTAAAGCTTTAAGGGGAAGGTTAGTAATTGATAAATTAGACAAATTTGATTATGATAATTTTATGGCCTTTTGCATAAAAAATGTTTGTAGTTTTCAGGATGTAGATCTGATAAATACAAGAGAAATAATAGATTATGCACTATATTTAAAGAAGATAAAAGATACGACAAGCAAAATGCCACAACACCAGGTGCGGATTCATATCGAAGAATTTATCCAGAATCATGATACTTGTACATTGAGTACCGGTATAGGTGATAGAGTGCGGGGGACTCCTATTGAATATACCTATAGAGGGGGATATCTGTATATACTTAGTGAAGGCGGAGAAAAATTTGCTAATATTTTGTTAAATAACAATGTAGCAATATCTATTTATGATCCGTTTCAAGGAATGAATCAATTGGGAGGTATGCAAATAAGAGGTAGGGCATTTTTAGTGGAAGAAAATACTTCTGAGTATAGGGAAATTATCGCCATGAAGGGGATCGCGTATGAAAAACTGGTCCAATTTCCTGCTAAGCTTTATGCCATCAAGGTAAAAATTAAAGAAGTAGAATTTATATGGTATAAATTTAAAGAAATGGGTTACGAGATAAAACAGTATTATCATTTTGAGGATGGATAAAAGTTAAAATAAAAAACATGAGGTGAGAAAAATATTTACAGCAAGAGCTACAGCTAAACGTGTTATAAAAGTATTATTCATAGTGTGGTTAATTTCTGTTTTTGTAATTGAAGGTTTTATTCTCAGTGAAGTTGGATCAGCAGAAAAGGCAGATGTTGATTATGTTATAGTATTGGGAGCAGGCCTTAAAGAGGGAGAATTATCTTTAGAACTTCAGCGTCGCTTAGATAAGGGGTTGGAATACTTACATGCTAACCCTACTTCCCAAGTTATTGTATCAGGGGGACAAGGGGCAAATGAAAAAATATCCGAAGCTTATGCCATGAAAAGGTATCTCCTAGCCCAGGGGATGGGGGAAGAGAGAATAATTACTGAAGACAAGTCTACTAGTACATATGAAAATTTTGTATATACAAAAGAGGTATTAAAAGAATTTGAAGACAAAAACGAAATTAAAATACTAATTATAACTAGTGAATTTCATATGTTTAGAGCCAAGTTTTTAGCAAGGCGCGTAGGGTTTATTCCTTATGGTATAAGTTCAGACAGTGTGTTTTATTTGAAACCCTATTTTTATTCCCGTGAATATCTGGCTGTAATAAAGTCCTTGTTATTAGATAGATAGAGGGAGGTTAAAATGAAAATACAAAATAATCAAGAATACATTGAAGAAAGTTTCGACAAGATAATTTTCTCTGTTGAAAAGATAAAGGGAAGTAGATTTGTTAAATGTAGTTTAAAACATGCTAACTTTAGCGAAAGCCAAATAACCGGATGCTACTTTTTTGAATGTGATATTACTGAAGCTAATTTAAATTCCGCAATATATGAAAATACAGCATTTATTAATTGTAGATTTATAGGCACAAAATTATTTGGGGCCAGCTTTATCCAATGTAAGATGACAGGATCAATCTTTGAGGATATAGATCCTGTGGGAATAACCATCTCTGAAGGAGATTGGTCATATGCAAGCATGAGACATTGCGATTTGAGAAAGACAAATTTAACAAACATCAATTTTATAGAAACTGATTTGTATGGATGCAATTTTACAGAAACAGATCTGCGAGATGCAGATTTAAGTAGAGCCATATTAGATCAGGCTAATTTTCGTAATGCTGATTTGCGAGGGGCAAAAATAGAGGGTATTGATTTAAGGAATGTAAATCTAAAAGGAGCTAAGCTGGATATAGCCCAAGCAATTATTTTCGCTGAGTCCCATGGTGCAGTAGTTATATAAAATCCACTTTATTCCTAATCCTATTGATGAACCATATTCCTTATAGTAAAATCTACATAGTTCATAAAGTTTAATGGGAGGAAACTATGAAAGGAAGAGATGATAATATAGTTCAATCAGTTGATAGAGCCGGCGATATTTTAGAAACCTTGGCAAAAAACAAAAATGGTTGCGGTGTTACGGAAATTTCTAATATTCTTGGATTACACAAAAGTACTGTGCATAGGATTTTAGCGACACTATTGAGAAAAGGTTATGTGGAGAAAGATCTGGAGTCAGGAAATTATAAATTAGGTATTAAAATACTTCTACTTGGGGCTTCAATCTTAGATAGAATGGATTTGAGAAACATTGCCAGACCATATATCCAGGATCTTTCAAACAAGACAAAGGAAATTGTGCATATTGCTATACTGGATGAGGGTAAAGCTGTATATATTGATAAGGTAGAAAGTCCCAATCGCAGTATTCGTATGTACTCACAAGTTGGCAAGAGAGCACCCTTACATTGTACGGCTGTAGGAAAGGTATTACTGGCGGGATTGAGGGATGAAGAGGTTGAAAAAATATTAAACCGGGAAGGTATGCCGAGATTTACCTCAACTACCATAACCGATATACAGAAAATGAAAAATGAATTGTCAAAAATACGTAAACAGGGGTACGGCCTAGACGAAACAGAACATGAAGAGGAAATAAGATGTGTTGCGGTACCTATATTTGATCGTAATGGTAAAGTTGTTGCTTCAATAAGTATTTCGGTACCAATAATTTATCTTACAGGAGATAGAATGAGAGAACTTACTGCAGAGATACTTGAAACAGCAAAAGAAATCTCCTATCAACTGGGATATACTGACAAATAAAAAAGTTCTAAATAAGAAGGGTTTTTTAAGAAACTTGTAGAACAAAAACATAAAATAGTGATAAGTCTATTATTATGATTTATCAGTCTCGTTGAAAATAAAATTTTATTTTTATTACTTAACCTATTTACTTGATTATGCTGCAAATCATAAGATATAATAAATAGGAATAAAGTTAAAAAAAGTCGATATATTTGGTAATTAGAATTGATTCAGTCAATTCTTTTTAAATAAACATTATTGGGAACGCCGTTTCATAATACGAGACAGAAGAGGTGGAAGAAAAAATGCAAAGGATTGAAACCATTCAAAAGATAGTTGAATGTGGGGTTGTAGCTGTTATTAGGGCAGAAAGCAAGGAACAGGGAGTAAAAATAGTCGACGCTGTAAAAAGGGGAGGCGTAAAAGCCCTGGAGGTTACGATGACGGTTCCAGGAGCTGTAGATATAATTAAAGAAATTTCTGAAATATATAAAAATGATGATGTGGTAATTGGTGCAGGATCAGTACTGGATCCTGAGACAGCAAGAATATGTATACTTGCCGGTGCCAAGTATATAGTAAGTCCCAGTTTGAATATTGACACTATCAAACTGTGTAACAGATATAGAGTTCCGGTGATGCCTGGAGTTATGACCATAACAGAAGCACTGACGGCCATGGAATATGGGGCGGAGATTATTAAAGTTTTCCCAGGCAATGTAGTGGGAACATCGGTAATAAAAGCATATAAGGGTCCCATACCACAAGGGAATTTCATGCCTACCGGAGGAGTGAATCTAAATAACATCAAGGATTGGATTGACTCAGGAGCCGTAGCAGTAGGAACAGGTAGTGACCTTACAAAAGGCGCAAAAACTGGAGACTTTGATTTAGTTACAGAAACTGCTAAAAAGTTTGTTGAAGAAGTAAGTAAAGCTAGAACAAGGAGGAGTTAAAGTGGGTAAATTTATAACATTTGGAGAAATTATGTTAAGATTGGCCCCTCTAGGCTATGAGAGGTTTGTTCAAGCGAAGGAGTTTTCCGCTATATATGGTGGAGGAGAGGCTAATGTGGCCGTTTCACTAGCCAATTATGGGAAAGAAGCTTATTTCGTGACAAAGCTTCCTAAACATGAAATTGGTCAATCTGCAGTAAATGAACTTAGAAAATTCGGCGTTAACACCAGTTACATTGCCAGAGGAGGCAACAGATTAGGTATCTATTTCTGTGAGAAAGGCGCTTCCCAAAGGCCATCCAAAGTAATCTATGATAGAGCAAATACGTCGATCTCAGAAGCGAATTCAGAGGATTTTGATTGGAAAAAGATATTTGACGGCGCAGAATGGTTTCATTTTACAGGGATTACACCTGCCTTATCAGATAAATGTGCGGAAATAGCTATGGAAGCGGTAAAGGCTGCCAAAGAAGCAGGTGTTACGGTAAGTGTGGATCTGAACTATAGGAAAAAGCTTTGGACCACTGAAAAAGCAGGTAAAGTAATGGATGAGCTTGTTAAATATTGTGATGTGGTAATTGCTAATGAAGAGGATGCAGAAAAGGTTTTTGGTATCAAGGCGGATGAAACAGATATTGAAGGTGGAAAACTAAGTGATGAAGGCTACAAGAAAGTAGCCCAGGAGCTCCTTGACAGGTTTAAGCTGAAATGTGTGGCCATAACCTTAAGAGAAAGCTACTCGGCTTCGGATAATGGTTGGTCTGCTATGCTGTACGATGGAACAAATTTCTATAAATCTAGAAAATATAATATTCATATAGTAGACAGGGTAGGTGGCGGAGATTCCTTCGGAGCAGGATTGATATACGGATTAACATCCGGATTGAATATGCAGTCTTCTTTGGATTTTGCAGTTGCCGCATCTTGTCTGAAGCACACTGTTGAGGGAGATGCCAATATGGTATCGGTAGAAGAAGTTATAACCTTGATGAAAGGTGACGGATCTGGCAGAGTACAGAGATAAATAAAATCCTATATTTGCTCATTATTCAGAAAGCTGGTGTTGAAATGTATGCAAAATCCTTAAAATGTACTTCCTGCCATAAAGAATATCCCTTATCTCCCCTTTATGAATGCCAGGAATGCGGGGGGATACTAAATGTAACCTTTGATTACAACGGAATGATTGCAGAAGAATTAAAGAAGGAAAAAAAGGTGAGCAACAAAGCAGATTTGTTGCCGGTAAAGTCAGAGTGCCTCGTAAACATAGGTCAAGGCAATACTCCCTTGGTGGAAGCAGAGAAATTAGCACAAAGGATAGCTATAAAAAAACTATTGCTTAAATACGAATTTTGTAATCCCACGGGATCATTCAAGGACAGGCCGGTAGGGGTAGGTATTTCCAAGGCTGTTGAATTTGGTTACAAAAAGGTTGTGGTGGCTTCAAGTGGTAATGGCGCTGCTGCAGTTGCTGCATTTGCAGCTAAAGCAGGTTTAGAAGCCTTAATTTTTGTTCCGGAGTCAACTCCCCCGGAGAAAACTAAGCAAGCAGCCTTTTATGGAGCAAAAGTAATCAAAGTTGAAGGACCATACAGTAATAGTTTTAAAATGGCTAAGGAAATAAGTAACAGCACAGGAGTATTTAACCTGACTACTACTTTCATTAATCCTTATACTGTGGAGGGTGATAAGATAGTAGCTTATGAACTGTTTGAGCAAATGAACGGAGCAGTTCCGGATGTTATTTATGTTCCTATTGGTGCAGGTCCGTTGTTATCGGGGATATTTAAAGGCTATGAGGAACTCAAGAGTTTTGGAGTTATTGATAAATTACCTAGAATGGTCGGCGTTCAGGCCGAAGGGTGCAGCCCTATAGCTAAAGCTTATCTGGCAGGCAAGCAGGAGGTTGAATCAGAGGATAATCCCAGCACAATTGCAGGAGGAATCTGTGACGGCTTAACGGGATACGCTAAAGATGGGACCTACGTATTAGAAACAATAAAAAGGTCAAATGGCTTTGCTATCTCTTGTGATGATGACAGTATCAGAGAAGCACAAAGCTGGCTAGCTACAGATGAGGGTGCTTTCGTTGAACCTTCTTCCGCTGCTGCAGTAGCGGCTATAGTAAAGAGTTTGCATGAAAAAAGTATAGATAAAGATGCAAAGGTGGTTGCATTGCTTACTGGTCACGGTTTGAAGGATATGGGCAATGTAAAGCTAAGTATTGATATTCCTACAGCTCCTAATGATTTAGGTAAGCTGCTAGAGATAATAGGCTGAAATTATTTACAAAAAAATAACAAAGGAGAATGGCTATGTGTGTTTATGAAAATCTAAAAAAGATGGATATTACTTTACCTGCACCTCCTCCCAAAGGTGGTATCTATGTTCCTGTTAAGCAGGTTGGAAATCTTATTTTCACTTCAGGTGCAGGTCCAATAGTAGACGGGAAACCTGCTTTTCTTGGAAAAGTTGGAAAAGAGCTAAGTGTGGAAGAGGGACAAAAAGCAGCAAAAATAGTGGCTATAAATATTTTAAGTATGTTACACCAATATCTGGGAGACTTGAATAGAATTAAGAACGTTGTTAAGATACTGGGTTTTGTAGCTAGTGCTGATGACTTTAACGATCAGCCTCAGGTTATTAATGGTGCTTCACAATTCTTAGTCGATGTATTTGGCGAAAAAGGTCAGCATGCACGCTCAGCAATAAGTACTAACGAGCTTCCGGGAAATATCCCTGTAGAAATTGAAGGAGTATTTGAGATCGAGTAACTGAATGAACCAAATGTATCGTTAATGTATCATATTTTAAAAAATATTTTGAGAAGTATAACAAATACAACAAAGGAGGACTACTATGAAAAAGTTTTTTGTACTGGGAGTATCACTGATGGTAATGTTGTCAATCTTACTGACAGGGTGTGGTGGACCACAAGGAGAAACGGCTACCAACGACACTTTACAAAGGGTAATGGAAGCAAAGAAAGTGAAAGTTGGTGTATTACCTGATTATGCACCATGGGGTTCAAGAAATGCACAGGGCGAATTTGAAGGCTATGATGTTGATCTAGCTAAGCTTTTAGGTGAAGCCCTAAATGTGGAAGTTGAAATAGTTCCCGTTGAAGCACCTAACCGTGTACCGTCCTTAGTATCTAACAAAGTAGATGTAATAATTGCTTGTCTTACTCCTACAGATGAAAGAGCTAAGAGTGTAAATTTCACGATACCTTATGCTGCGGCTGGACTTGTGCCAATGGTAAATGCAGATAACAATACAATAAAATCATACAAAGATTTAGCCGGGAAAAAAGTTGCAATCGTAAGGGGAGGTACCCCAGATCTCTTAACAGCAAAAGCAGTACCTGAAGCAGAGTTAGTTAGGTTTGATACCATAGCTGATGCGTATACGGCTTTCAAAACCGGTAAGGCAGAAGCTTTTGTAGAAGAAGATACCTTTGTGTTCACCGAAATAAAGAATAATCCCCAGTACAAAGCTGTGGGGGAACCTTTTTCAACAGAACTTATAGCCATTGCAGTAAAGAAAAATGATCCTGAATGGCTCAACTATCTGAACAATTTCCTTACAAACCTAAGATTTACTGGTAAAAATGCTGAAGTATACGAAAAATGGTTTGGACATGCTCCTAAGGATCTTACACTTAAATAATTATTTAGGCTGCTGCTTTTGCGGCAGCCTGCTATTAAGGAGATTGGAATATGGCGTATAGATTGATGTTTTCACAAATATGGCCTTATTTATCACTTTTCCTAGAGGGACTTAAGTTAAGTATTTATATAGCTTCTGTAGGGATGGTTGTTGGAACGCTCATAGGAATTGTTTGTGCAATTGCAAGAACGAGTAAAGTTAAGATTGCTAAGAAAATTGTTAATGTATATATTGAGGTTTTTAGAAATACACCTCTTTTAATACAGATGTATCTGTTTTTCTTCGGATTAGGTCAATTTAATATTCAAGTTTCACCTATGGTTTCTGCCCTTTTAGCAATTATTTTAAACAATGGGGCATATACCGGTGTTATTTTTGAAACGGGATTAAAAGCTGTGGATGTAGGGCAGAAAGAGGCGGCTGATGCCCTTGGAATGACAGTATTTCAGACCTATTGGCATATTATAATTCCGCAGGCCTTCAGGATTGTTATTCCTCCCTTGACTAACCAGTTTATTAGCTTGTTCTTATTTTCCTCTGTAGCATCAACTATTTCGGTGCCTGAACTGCTTAGTCAGACACTTTATGTAGATTCTTTAACAATGAGAACTTTTGAAGCGTTTATTATTACTACAGGTTTATATCTGTGTATAACTACGATAATATCTGTTGTTTCAAGTTCATATGAGAAGAGTTTTAAGTATTAATTGTGCGGAAGAAATCCCTATACTCATTATAGAAGGCTATAAGCGGTTAGTTTCGTTACAAAAAGAGCAGGAAGTGAGATTATGAATACAAACTCATCAATTAACATGTTGGACTGTTTATTTATACTAAAAGGGCTTGGAATAACCCTGATTCTTTGTCTCTGCTCAATGGTATTGGGAAGTGCATTAGGCATATTTATAGGGGTTATGAGGACCAGCCGTATTAAAGTGGTCAGCTACCTATCATGGGTATATATATATATCGTTAGAGGAACACCTTTGCTCATGCAGCTTTTTCTAGTTTATTATGGATTACCCATATTAATGGGTTATTCTATTTCTGCCTTTGCTACTGCTACGATGGGCTTAACATTATATGCAGCTGCTTATTTAGCGGAAATAGTAAAAGCCGGTATACAATCTGTGGACAGTGGACAAAAGGAAGCAGCTAAAGCCCTTGGTATGACGAGCTTGCAGGAATTTAGGTATATTGTTTTTCCCCAAGCATTAAAAGTTATCATTCCTCCTTCTGCCGGCTTTTTTATCGCGTTGATTAAAGATTCATCTTTGGTGTCGGCAATAGGTTTTATGGAATTGACGCGCTCAAGCAAGCTGGTTATTGCTAGAACCTTTCAGCCTTTTACGATTTATTTAATTGTAGCTCTGATGTATTTCATTATTTGTTACGGATTGTCAAAATTTAGCACGTATGTAGAAGGGGGGCTCAATGTTGACCTTGAAAAACAATAATACAAATGAACTGTTGTTACAGGTAAAGAACATTAGCAAAAACTTTGGGAGCTTACAGGTGCTGGATGATGTAAGTTTTGATGTGCACAAAGGAGAGGTATTGACCATAATCGGGCCCAGCGGATCGGGAAAGACAACAATGCTTCGTTGTATCAATGGGCTGGAAAAGATAAATGGCGGGGAAATAATAATTGACGGTGAGCATTTGAACCCAAACAGCAGGGATGTGCATAAGATAAGGGAAAATGTTGGGTTTATTTTTCAGCGTTTTAATTTGTTTGCCCATCTGACAGTAATGGACAATTTAATTATTGCCCAAAAGATTGTAAAGAAACGTAAAGAAAAGGAAGCCAAGGAAATAGCAGAAAAATTGCTAAAAAAAGTAGGGATGTTGGATAAGGTGGATTATTATCCCTCACAACTTTCAGGAGGACAGCAACAGAGGGTAGCCATAGCAAGAGCTCTAGCCATGGACCCTAAGCTGCTTCTGATGGACGAAATTACTTCCGCTTTAGATCCGGAACTGGTAAATGAGGTCCTGGAAGTTGTAAAAGAGTTAGCAATCGGAGGTATGACCATGATTCTGGTAACCCACGAAATGGGTTTTGCCAGAAATGTGGCCAGCAGAGTAATTTTTATGGCTGATTCCAAAATCGTTGAACAAGGACCACCGGAAAAGATCTTCGGTAATCCTGAGCAGGAAAGAACAAAGGCTTTC
>JAHDSB010000063.1 GCA_018433015.1 Clostridia bacterium
AGCTTTTCCTGTATGCAAAGTTTTACTCATGGCCCCATCTTTCATGAACTCCCATAAGCCTGCAGCCTGACTGCCTGCCGTACCCAAACAATGATTCATCTTTACAGCATCCAGACCATAGAGTTTACCCGCCGTAACTGCAGCAGAAAAATTCCCTACAACCCCTGTTGTATGCCAGAACCAATAGGAAGCAGGATTTATAGCTTCCCCTATTCTAGCCCCCGCTTCATAACCGGCCACTACTGCTGTGATTAGATCTTGACCACTTTTATTTAAGTATTGCCCTACAGCTAAAGCTGCCGGCACCGTAACCACAGCCAGATGAACAATAGAAGCATTATGTAAATCATCCATATCTAACACATGTCCGTAGGCGGCATTAACACAAGCTGCACCCCAGCGATTTACTTTGGGAAACCCTTTTTTCCAAAGAGAAGCTTCCCCCTCTCCTTTTCCACTGTTTATCAACTTTGTCCAGATTAGACTTGCAGGTTTTTCTGATCCTGCTATGGCAACACCCAGGATATCTTCAATACATCTTTTCGTCATCTCTATAACTTCCGATGATAAATCTCTATATTCAAGGTCCGCTACTAATTGTGCCAATTCCTTACTTATCATTGCCACTCCTCCCAGTCAGTTTTTTGCCCGAGTTAATTTTACTATATTTTTAGAATATTTTGTGTAATTAAGAGGAATATCCCGTAATATAAGAAAGCGGTGTTTTCAAATCATGGGAAACACCTGCAATCCAATTCGTTTTTGTTCCTGGATAACATTATCCAATGTGTCGGTCGCTTCACCAGGGGGCCTCTTTGATATGTTCGGTATCGGATATTTGCTAAATCAAATGTTGAGTAGCGCTCTTACGATATATCGTTCCTCCACTTTTCCACGCTCCCGGTTTTTTTATGCCATTTATCTATAAGAAATACACCTTAATCACTTTACATATTTCCGTCAAAAGAAATATGATAGAGCTCTGGAGGTGTTATGCGTGGATTATATAACGACAAAAGAAGCAGCGAAAAATTGGGGAATCACAGACAGAATGGTAGTGTACTATTGCTCTGCCGGACGAATTACGGGAGCTAAAAAAATGGGGAATACATGGCTTGTTCCGGTTGACGCTGAAAAACCGGCTGACGGACGATATAGGAGCAGTAAAGCAAAGGATGGTGAAAATAAATGAAACGGATATTTTTGGTTGAGGACGATAAGGCAATCGCCAGAAACCTTGTGCTTTTGCTCCGCTCGGAGGGATTTACAGTCACTCACGCCCCTACGCGGAGTGAAGCCCTTGCCGCACTTGCCGGGAATAAATTCGACTTGGCGTTGATTGATATTTCTTTGCCTGACGGAAATGGCTTTACGGTTTACACGGAAATCAAAGAAACGCAAGATGTTCCCGTTATCTTTCTGACAGCTTCTGGCGATGAGGCGAGTGTTGTTACCGGGCTGAACATGGGCGCGGACGACTATATCACCAAACCTTTTCGTCCGCGTGAATTGATTGCACGAATAGGAACCGCCTTGCGAAAAAGCGGGCGTTTCGGGTCGGAGTTTGAAATTCGCGGGCTTCATGTCGATACGGCAAGCGGCATTGTGAAAAAAAACGGCAACGAGGTTTTTCTTTCAGCATTAGAATACCGCTTATTGCTGGTGTTTATTAGCAACCCAAAAAATATTATCACGAGGGGCAAGCTACTTGACGAATTGTGGGACGCGGCGGGCGAGTTTGTCAATGACAATACACTGACCGTGTACATCAAACGCTTACGGGAGAAGATAGAGAACGACCCAGCAAGCCCGCAAATTATTCTGACCGTTCGCGGGACAGGGTATAGATTGGGGAACGAGTATGCTTCGAAATAGAGAGTTTCGGCAGTTTGCCATTTTTTTCTCCTTAATGGCCGCCACCGCTGTAATGCTGGGATTTGCAATAAATACGGCGGCGGGAATCCTTGCCATTGCTTCTGTCACCGCCTTTGGCATAGCGTTTTTCGCGTTTACCAAAGCCCGATACAAAAGCATTGCGCAGATTTCAAATCAAATCGACCTTGTGCTTCATAATGCTGACCATCTATATATTGGTGAATCGGACGAGGGTGAACTTTCCATTCTGCACAGCGAGATAACAAAAATGACGTTGCGTATTCGGGAGCAAAACGACGCGCTGAAAAAAGGAAAAGAACATCTTGCCGATTCGCTGGCCGACATAGCCCACCAACTCCGAACCCCGCTCACATCCGCGAACCTCATTCTGTCATTGTTAGCGAATAACCCTGATGAAAACGAGCGGAAAGCATTTGTACGAGAAACAAAGGAATTGCTTGTGCGGATGGATTGGCTGATTACTTCCCTATTGAAATTATCCCGCTTGGATGCGGGCATTGTGGTGTTCCAAAGCGAGCAGATAGATGTAAACAACTTGATATGCGCCGCGCTTCGCCCGTTCCTAATCCCAATGGAACTACACGATATTGATTTGCAAATAGACGTGCCGAAAGGAGTAATTATTCAGGGCGATTCGGGTTGGCTTTCAGAAGCAATTCAAAATATCCTCAAAAATTGCATGGAAAGCGCAGGCAAGAACGGGAAGATTGAAATTGTCTGTACGGACAACCCATTGTTTACCGAGATTGCCATCCACGACAGCGGCGCGGGCTTTGAAAAAGAAGATTTACCCTGCCTGTTTGACAGGTTTCATCGTGGGAAAAACCCAAACGCTACAGGATACGGGATTGGATTGGCTCTCTGCAAGATGATTATAACACGGCAGGGAGGGACGATTACCGCCAAAAACCACACGCAGGGCGGCGCGATATTTGCCATTCGTTTTCCAAAGTGACTAATCTCTCACCGGAAAGTCACAGAGATGTAAGTTGAAGGTTCTATTATATGGGTGATACATAAGAAAGGAGGCTCACATAATGGAATTCTTAAAAATTGAAAATTTATGCAAGATCTACGGCAAGGGCGAAAACCAAGTTACCGCGCTTGACCATGTTTCGCTTACAATCGAAAAGGGGGAGTTTACCGCAATCATCGGCTCCTCCGGCTCCGGCAAATCCACATTACTTCACATCATCGGCGGCGTGGACGTGCCTACAAGCGGAAAGGTGTTTTTGGAGGGGCAGGATGTATATGCCCAAAGCAATGAAAAACTCGCCATTTTCCGTAGGCGGCAGGTTGGACTGATTTACCAATTTCACAACCTCATTCCCACTCTGAATGTGGTGGAAAACATCACCTTGCCTATCCTGATGGACAAGCGGCAGGTCAACGAGGAACGGCTGAATGACCTGCTCGAAATGCTTGGGTTAAAAGACCGGAAAACGCATTTACCTAACCAGCTTTCGGGCGGTCAGCAACAGCGAGTTTCCATAGGACGCGCTTTGATGAACGCTCCGGCGGTCATGCTTGCCGACGAACCAACGGGCAGTTTGGATAGCCGCAATGGACATGAAATCGTCAAACTGCTGAAAGAAAGCAATAAAAAATATGGGCAGACCCTTATTATCGTCACACATGACGAAAATATCGCCCTGCAAGCAGACCGCATTATCGGCATATCAGACGGCAAAGTAGTGCGAGACGAGAGAGTGGTGCGTCCATGAATATTTTTAACAAAGTCACCCTGCAAAGCATGAAAAAAAGCCGTACCCGAACGATTGTCACGATTATCGGAGTTATTCTGTCCGCCGCCATGATTACGGCAGTCGCTACCTTTGGCACTTCCCTGTTAAATTTTCTGATAAACGGCTCTATTGTGAAATACGGCGGTTGGCACGTTGAGTTTTTGGATGTTGATTCCTCTTTCGTGCAGGAGCGAACCCACGACAATGGAGTCGCAAACACCGCAGCGTTTGAAAATATCGGCTACGCAACACTTGACGGCGGAAAAAGCCCCGAAAAGCCCTATCTTTTTATCGCCGGATTCAGCAAGGAAGCCTTTGATACCTTGCCCATAAGCCTGATTTCCGGCAGGCTGCCTGAAAATAGCGGGGAGATTCTTGTCCCGACCCACGTCGCGGCAAAGGGCGGCGTTAAATTCGCGGTGGGCGACAAGCTTTCACTTGCTGTGGGAAGCCGCATGGACGGAAACATAAATCTCGGTCAACACGACCCTTACATTTCCGGGGGCAAGCCAGGGAAGGTCAAAGAAACTCTTGTGCCAAAAGCCGAGAGAACCTACACGGTTGTGGGCATCTGCGAAAGACCCGGTTTTGAAGAACATTCCGCACCGGGATACACCTTGATAACGAAAACAGATACTCATGACCAAGCGGACAGCTTCAGCATATTTGTCACGCTTAAAAACCCGCGCCAAGTAAAGGCTTACGCAAGCAGCATAGCCGGAGCAGGGGCTTATGTCTTTAATGATGATGTGCTGCGCTTCATGGGCGTTTCGGACAATAAACTCTTCAACGCGCTTCTGTACGCGGTTGGTAGCATTTTGATTGCCATAATAATGGTAGGTTCGATTTTTCTGATTTATAACTCGTTCAACATCTCGCTGAACGAACGTATACGCCAGTTCGGGATTCTCTCGTCGGTTGGCGCCACGGCAAGGCAACTGCGAAATTCGGTGCTGTTTGAGGGACTTTGCATTGGCGCAATCGGCATACCGCTTGGCGTTATGGTCGGCATAGGCAGTATCGGACTTGTAATTCCTATTGTTGCCGGGAATTTCGGGAACATTCTTTACAGCACCGTGCCTTTAACCTTATCGGTGTCTGTCCCCGCCATTGTCGCGGCGGCGGCGGTCAGTTTGGTTACCATTTTGATTTCAGCCTATATCCCGGCCAGGAAAACCGCAAACACTCCCGTGATGGAGAGTATTCGCCAGACCAACGAGGTCAAAACCGAATCGCAAGCCGTGAAAACGTCAAAACTCACGCAGCGTATTTACGGTTTGGAGGGAACTCTTGCGCTAAAGAATTTTAAGAGAAACAAAAAACGTTATCGCAGCATTGTGCTATCCCTTGTTTTAAGCATCGTGCTGTTTGTATCGGGAAGTGCTTTTGGAACAACTCTGAAACGACTTTCAGAACAGTTGATAATGGAGGTTGACTATGACATCTGTTTTTCCACACAGGACATGGACGAAAGCGAAATGTTCCGGCTTTACGACAAATTGAAAACCGCCGACGGGGTTTACGACAGCTCATACCAAGCAATTATGACGTATTCATGCGCGGTTAAGGCAAGCGATTTTTCAGACCGCTACCGGGAATTTGCAGGTTATGCTTCACCGGACGAAACAAATAATCTGCCAATGGACATCCAGTTTATTGAGGACAGCGAATATCTGCGTTTTATCAAAGGCTTGGGCTTGCCCGCAGAGGAATATACCGGGGAAAATGCGAAAATGACTGCCGTCGCAAAAGCAAAGCTATACGACGAAAAAGTCGGACAAAGCGCATTGTTTGATATGTTCGCAGACCGCTCCATGACTTTCACAATCACCCCCGAAACCAGCGGCGAGCCAACGGCGGAGCAGGGGCAAAACATAAACATTACGTTTGTCGATACCATACCGCTTGATACGTTCCCAAGGGAATCTTCCGCGCCGAAGTCGACTGTTTTTATGGTGGTTGCCCCCTATCAGCTAAAAGAAAGGTTTGAAATCCCCGGCGAACATGAAGAACTGGGCTTAACCTTCCTGTCAAAGAATCCTTCGCAATCGGCTTCCCAAATGGAAACGATGATTCAAGGTTCTGGAGTTACATCCGATTATACCCTGCACAATGTGCATGCGATAGTTGAACAATACCGCAGTATAACATTTGTTATTGATGTGTTCACCTATGTTTTTGTCATCATGATTTCGCTGATTGCGGTTGCCAATGTGTTCAACACGATTTCCACGAATATCAGGCTGCGCAGGCGGGAGCTTGCCATGCTCCGCTCGGTGGGGATGTCCAACCGCGATTTCAATAAGATGATGAATTTCGAGTGTGCCTTTTATGGCATGAGGGCGTTGTTGTTCGGACTTCCAATAGCGGGAATAATCTCGTGGCTGATTTACGAAGGGTTGGTGGCCGTAGAAAGGATGAACAACTTCGATTTTGTATTCCCGTGGGGCAGTATGGCAATCAGCGTGTTCGGCGTGTTCTTTGTGGTGTTCATTACAATGCTGTATGCCATTAGCAAGATAAAAAGAGAAAATATTATTGACGCGCTTCGGGATGACATGACTTGATTCAAAATCGATATTGACTTGATATAAAATAAAAAACTATCTGCAAAATCACATGGTCTGAGATGTACGACACTGCCAGTTTCGAGGCAAAGAAAATGATCGTCAACTGCTTAAGAAGTATATTGTGGTTACAAGCTTCACATAGACTTCAAAATCGATCTTATTCCTTACAGAAACGAGTTTCTTAGTTTTGGTGGAGATAAGTGGGATCGAACCGCTGACCTCCTGAATGCCATTTAGGTACTTTCCTAAATTAGTGAAACGCTTGAACAAACAGAAAACAGATGTTCGCTTGAACATCTGTTTTCTGTACCGTACCGATTACCCCTCGGTTCATTTACTGTCCTATGAGTGGTAACCCTTTTGCTTCAAGGCTTTATTGGCTGTGTCATTGTAAAAATAGATGCGCCCGAGATTATGCTCATAATATCCTATATGATCTGTGCATAAATAAAGATTTTCAAATCCTGCTTCTTTCGCATCCCGTTTTGCCTTTTCCATTAACAAATTACCGTATGCATTTCCACGATATTGTCCTTCGATATAAAGGGCACATATCCAAGGGTATAAATCCATTCTACTAATAAAATCATTTGTGATAAGTCCTGCACATCCGATTATTTCATTGTCATTGCATAAAAGGTACCACTGCGTAAGTGGAGCTTTTGCATTTATGCACTTTAAAATACAGTCTTCATATACCTTTAAGCTATCTGCATTTGCCCACTTCGTTTGAATGTATTTAATTGCGATATGCTTGTATTCTGGATTTTCACGTATAGAAACAATTTTCATGCTTTCATCCTCGCAAATATAAATAATCTCTTGTATATTATAGCAAAAAAATTCCCTTTCTTCTGCGAAACGGAATTTTTTAGCCTATGTTACGTTAATATTTACTCCCCATCTTGGAATTCGACGTTAATAACCGACCGCGTTCTTCCACAGATACTAAAGTTTCTAATTCTTTTAAAGCACTTTTACCTACCCATACTTCATTTTTACTCCAACTCTGACACAATTCATATGCTAGGATAATTGCTTTCTCTTGACAGGTAAAATCCCTTTTACCAATTTCTCTTAGAGCCCAACTAATTGCTTTTTTAACATGAGGTCTGCCATCATCAGAGTAAGCTTTAATCATCTCTAAATAACTATCAATTTCTTCTGTAGTAAGGTTTTTCTTATGAATGGCTGTAGCTGCTATCAAACTGTAAGCAGCTCTTTTATAGTACATTCTATAATCATTACACCATTTAAAGATTAATTGTTCATAATCGGGTAGCTTTACTATCAAATTTTTACAGATATGATCACACAGATCCCACGATACAACACCTTCCATAAGTTTGTTAATATACACAACATCAAGCTTGTTTACCTCAGCAAGCAATACCGCTAAAAGTTTTGCTTCATGGTATCCTGTTTCCCATAATTCGTTAGCTAGACTATGAGATACTTTAATTTTCTTAGCAAGTTTTCTGATTTCACCTGTAGACACTCCGATACTGTTTTCTTCAGGGATTCCCATTTTAACCACATTATTTTTATATTTATCGGAACTTATGCTTGTGAGATATGCTATTATTTCCTCTTTTGTCATTATTGTTCACCCACCCTTTTTAAGCTAAGTACCATTCATATTAAGATATATCAAACAGCCCCATATTTTCGTAGGCTATTACATATTAACTGTTTAATCAAATATCCGCCTACTCCTCCTAGGGTATTGAGAAGTATATCATCGATATCAAAAACCCCCACTCCATATAGCATTTGCATTACTTCTATAAAAAGACTTAAGAATACTGCTACAACAATTATCTTCTCCAGCTTGTTTAGCTTTTCTCTTGTAAAGGGTAGTAAAAAACCCAAGGGCATAAAAGCCATAACATTTCCAAAAAGATTAAAAAACCAAACGTTACCGTTGAAACTTCTAAAGTTTAGTACGTAATGCAAGATAGTTTTGCAAGGTACAAGATTAAACCCAATTATTTTTTGGTGTGAGCGCTGATATGAACCATAAGCAAAAAAGAAAGTCTGCCAAAACAGCACAGATAAATAAATTATCAAACAAATAATAGCTACTGTCCTAGATAGCTGAAAAATATTTTCTTTTTTTTCTTCCCTCATTTTATCCCTCGCTTATATAAATAAAATCTACTTAGCCTCATCGAAACTGTAGTCTACCAATACCCCTCCTAGCACTCCTATAAAATACATGGCATAATCCAGGGGATCAAAGGTAGAACCCAGTATTTTAATATTAAAATACTGCAATGTTTCCGGTATGGCACCCATCATAAATACAGCTAGTGCTGTAACAATTCTTAACAGGTGCTTCTTTTCTCTATTTTTAAGTACAATAAAGGAAATAAGGGCGTAAAAGTACCAAGGCAAGATAATATCAGTCATATAGGCTGTGAAAAAGGGGCCTAAGAATGCTCTTTTCCAACTTGTAGCGACAAGATGAAAAAATAAATTTAATATCAGTAAAACAATAAGAATTATTCCTTTGATTTTTCTCTCTCTTATCATAATGTCTCTCTTTCTATATTTGTACGTTTTTTAGCACATCTTGCAGGGAGCGACTTGATTTTCTAAATTAGTATAATTTCTTCCATATTAATGAATATCTCCAAAATAAGTGTTTCCTTACCCTTGCCCCCGGCAATATTTGGCCAGCAATTCTATTGATATCATTAAGCGTCATAAATTTATCATGTTTTGCATGTTCCTTCCAGGCCTTTATCTCTTGTTCGGTTTTTGTACACTTTCCAGTTTTCAACTTCATCATTACAATATCAGCAGGTACAGCTATAGCACCAAGTAACTTTTCCCTAATTGTTTTTTGTTCATATAAATCCAGCAATAAGAATATCCCCTCAGCTTTGAGGGCTTTTTCTACCTTTTTAAACATTTCTTCCAGGGGAAGATGATGAAATGTTGCTATAGATACAATACAATCGTATTTTTGTTGACCAAGATCATATTGTAAAATATCAATATTCTCATAGGTTATATTCTTATATTCTGGGGACAGCTCTTTTGCCTTTTCTATCATTTCCGGGGCCAAATCTACCCCTATTACCATTTGTGCCCGTTCAGCTAATTTCCTAGTAAATTCTCCCCTACCACAACCAATATCTAGAGCTTTTTCCATATCTGGGGGAACAAATCTAAGAAAATATTTGTGATAATGCTTATTGTGTTCCCACTGGTCATGATCAAGTTGAGCTATCCTATTAAAATCACTAATTATTAATTCATTTTCCTTCATATCTATCACCAAATTAAAAAATTTCTTATCTCTCACAAAATTCAAGGGTTACCTAAATTTCCCAACTGGGTCTTTAATCTGTACAAATTCTCTTTTTCTAGTAAAATTCTTTCCTTCCAAATACTCAATATATAACTCCTTATCCTTCATAAACTCTACCTCAACAATTGCATCCGAAGGCTTAGCTGTGGGTGAAAAATCCCTTTTTATTTCTTGATAGAAAGAGGCTTCATCAAAAAGATCGGAAATTATTAACTTACCTTCTTTTACAAAGACTATCTTTTTCTGATCTATTAACTTAGGATTACAATAAACCTCTGATACAGCATGATTTTTCATATCAAAAAAGTAAACATAACTATTAGGACTTCCTAAACTTACACTGATTTTAACAATATCATTATAGAGTTTGCTTACATGGGGCTTTTTGTGGGGAAAGTTTTCATTGTAAATAACTTTTTTATCTGTATTATAAATAGTCAGAATATAATTATCTTTATCTTTGATTATTGCATAAAAATCATCTACTAATATAGCACTATACTCCCTAACATCTAAACTTCCACCTATTCCAAAGCGATTACTATTATCCACTTCATTTAAATAACCCTCGATCTTATAAAACGGTGTAGTTATATCAATCATATCATTATCTTCATAATTTTCCTTGGGAATGAACGCACTTAAGCTTATTTCTTCCCCCGGAGAAATATCTAGTTTGTTACCCTCGGCTTCAGCTTTACAATTATTCGAGGTGTATCGATTTTCCCCCTTTTTAATCCTCAGCCCTATATATACAACATTCTGTTTAATCAGATATTTACTGCCATTCTTAAGTTTAAATGTAAAATCTAAGCCACTAGGTTGTATAGATACGTCTGTTACCTCAACTTCTATTTTATCAATTTCGGTGGATACTTCTTGTGTTTTTATTTTTGGTGAACAGCCGGTAGCTATTAACATCAGTGTAGTCACAGACAAAAGTATACATACTATTTTCTTCATAATATCTCCCGCCGTTTTTTTAATTTTCTTACTTTTTACATGGTACCCCCCTCTAAAGGGAGCACATTTAAGCTATGAAAATGGGCAAACTACCTCATTTTTCTCCATATGCTAATTTGTTTTCTATTTCCTCAATTAAATCTCTAAAATACCCTCCGATTTCAATCATACGCTCCTCAGATAATTCAATTACCTCTTCGCTATGCTCGATATACTCTGTCATACCTAACTCAGCATAGTTAGGAGCGGAATCAAATCTTTTATCAGTAATTTTCCTTATAAATCTTTTTACAAACACAATTACCACCTTAGTTTCTTTATGTAAAAATTCTTAAACGTACTCCTCCGTAGATTTTTTGCATTTTATTAAATCATAAATAAAACCCACAAGACCTAAAGCAATAATAAAAATACCTGCAATTAAATTAATTTGCCAGGGTCCATACCGAGGTTGCTTTAAAATATATGATATAAACCACCACCCATAATAAAAGAAGCACATCAATCCTGCCGTGTTCAACCAAAGATTTTTCCGATAGGTTAGCAGCCAGGCGCCTACTATATTAAGAGTAGAATAAATAATAAAATCTCCCCACATAATTCCTGTAAAACCTGCAGATGAACACCATAGCAAAACTATAAATGCCGTAAAATAAACTGGCATAAGCAATATAAAAAACATAACTTTATAATTATTTTTTAACATTAGAATCCCCCTGCCTGCTCTTGATGCAATTAGTACTCATAATGTTTCGTTTAAATCCTACTGCATATATGATAAGCATCAATAAATATGCCCCTATCGTTACTTGGGTACTATCTATACTATTAGTAAATATACCAATAAGCTTAGCACTCCAACTCACGAAACCAAGCATATAGTTTTGTGATATTCCTGCAATAAATAAATTCCTATGTACACCATCTACAAAAAGAAATTGCCACACATATAAAACTAAAGAAATACCCCAGACAACATTACCTAAAATAAAGCTCTTTACCTTTTTCATGCTTAAACTTCCAAACTGTTTGCCCACCCAATACCAATAAATTACGGAAGCAAAAGTCCATACAGTTAACAGTGTATCTGAAGCAGTAAACATTAGAGAATTATTAGTTCTGAAGGCATAAGCTAATTAATAGATTAATCAACTGGCCCATCAAAAAAGGCACCAGTACCAAAATAATTAACTTATATTTGATCCGCTGTTTCATTGTATCGACCTGTAAAATTCCTTTAATTCGCTTTTTACCTCGCTAGCTAAACTATGCCATCTCATGCCCTGTATTGCTCCTTCCAAAGCACATAACATATTGAAACAAGCTGTGGGATCTTGTAATTTTAGTCTTATAAAGGCATCTTTACTACCTGTCTTATTCAAATCATCGGGGGAGGATATACCTATCTCTTTTAATTTTTCTTCCAACGTCTTACCAATATTGGGCATATCACTTAACCTCTGCAAAATATTCACATCCTATCTTCATAATTAATTTGCACTTGTTGCTAATATCTCTCGGCAAATCAAGAGTTACAACATATTCTCTATTTTTTCTCTAGATTTTTTATCAAGATATTCACCAGTAAGAGCCTGGGAAATATAGTTATCTATTTCATCAGTAGTGTGATGTTCCCTAATCAATATTAGGACATTTAATATATCCAGGAGAATACGTTTTCTCATTGTTTCTTTTACGTTTGCTAAGTTTATATCCATAATTTTATGCGCAATTTTTTGCTGCAGGTGGTTTTTATAAGGTATTATTTTGCACAAACCTTGAATGCATTGACGTACCGTAATAGGTTTTTCATCATGTAACAATACTAAATAGTTGTCAATTGTCTCATCAATTTTATTAGCATCATCCCATTTTGTATTTTCAGCAATAAGATGAAGACCAATATTTCGCTGATACGAGTTTTCACTTTTCAGCAGTTCCTTAAATGTATGCCAGTACGCATATACATCATCATAAAGCCCTGAACGGTACTGTAACAAGAGGAATGCTTGATATCTTATTTTATTATTTTTTTCTCTTAGCAACCTTACCAGTTGTAGTATATCATCTTTACTTAGCTTTTTTGCTACTTCTTGTAATTCTTTTCCACTCCATAATAATTCTTCAAGCTTCATTATCCTTAATCCTCCAAAGATTTTTTATACCTCTTCTTCATGATCTTTAAGGACCTTTCTGCCTCGTCCCTAATTAATCTTTCTTTATCGCTCCTGCTTATCATTTCCAACCAGGCAACTCCATGTTTATCACTAAAAGAGGAGAGCGCCCTCACTATCTTCCAACGGATAATTTCGTCAGCTTTATAGCTCTGGCAACATTTTATTAACTTTTCTCTAACAATTTCCTTCTTAAAAGCCTCATTGTAAAAGCACATATAACCTATTGCATCAAGGGCTTCTCTAATTACACTTATCTCATGATTTTCCAGAGTATCCAATAATACCGCTAAAATCTCCACATTCATTTTTCCTAATGTTCTGGCAATAATATCCCTCGGTAAAGGGTAACTCATTTTCTGCGAAACTCTATCTGGCAAACAGTCATACTGATTGTTTCCGATCTTACCTAAATAAGCTATCATCATTTCTGCCGTCTGAATATCACCTTTAGCCAGCACATTACAGATTTCCAGCCTTGTATAAAGGGATTTTTCTATAGTAAGACTTAATAAAAGGACTTCACTTAATTCCTTTTTAGACATAACAGTATTTCTCTCCAATAATCTTACCGCTACCGTTCTTTCATAAGCCCTGGCTGACTTTAGTAGCTTAAGCAAGTCTTGGGGAGAAGAGTACACATACGCTTGCAGATCTGTTTCATTAATATAACCACGTTTTTTCAAATCTTCTCTACTACTCTTCATTTTTATGTCCCCTCAAATCATATATTGGACTTCATAATTCCTTCACTATATCTAGTAGAATTCAAGTCCCGCAACAGGGAATATTAATTATTAAGAGCAACCGCTTAATTCTTTCCCCTGCTAATTATGTCATTACTAAGTGAGGATCTTATGATGCTGGGATTTATTCTATTCTTTGTTATAATCATTAGTATTTTTCATGTAATAGATTTAGTCACAAAAAAATGGTGGAAAGAACTAGTAGTATATTTGATGCTACTTTCCCTTGCAATACTCTATAGTATAGGGCAAATATACCATTGGTCATTACCTAATCCCACCACAAAAATGCAATATATGATGGAATCTATTTGGAATATCCTAGAGTAAATATATCATACTCCTGAACGAATAAGTGAAACTAGCCACAACAAAAGGGGAATAAACATAGTAAAGAAAAGATCAAATACTTGACCAATACTAGCTAGATAAGAAAATTCCACCCAACTCTCATATTGATAGAGGGAGTAAGCTACGGCTAAAAATGTCTGGGGAACAATAAGGAAGCGATAATCAGCAAGTTCCAGTACTTGTGATAAGCTCAAGACAGTGGCATAAGAAAAAACAGCGGCTCTAATAAAAAGCCAACTAGTCCAAAGTGCTATAATAAAAATTTCAATTCTTCCCAAAACAGGATCGATGGACATTCTAGCTAATAATAGCAAGGGAAACGTTATTGTTTTCAAGAAAGGAACACCGAAAACCATTATATTTATAATGCTAAAAACAACTAGTATAACTCCACTGATTCCTACTGCTATAAACCCTATTTTTCTTAACTTTGCTTTGTTATTTACAAATGCAGTGATCACACCAAATACACAACCGATGGACAGCCAATCTAAAGGAGTTAATACCGCTTTAAAAAGAGACAATAAATCACTTTCCATAACTGGATATATCTTAGAAACATCCAGTTCTTTAACTGTTAATAAACTTATAACCATTAAAGCGAAAATACCGGCGGGAAAAAGAAGTTCGGCACATCTGCCTATTACCTCAATACCATTATATACAGCATAGGCTGTTATTAATGAAAGTAGTAAGGTAAAAACCAGAAGAGGTGTTTCAGGCAAAAAAATAGCTGCTAATTCTCCAAATTCTCTAATAGTCCAGCAGTGAACTTGAAAGAAAAAATAAACTAATAAGAATCCGGTTATCTTACCCAACAATTTTCCCAGAATACTTTCGCTATATTGAATTATTGTTTTCCCCGGGTACTTCCTTCCCAAATGTGCTAAAGGGTAAAAAATAAAAAAAACGGCTATCAAAGTAGCAATAATAACGGCAATCCAGGCATCTTGATTTACAAAGGTGACCGGAATTGATGGGATGAAATATACCGCTGAGGAAGTGTTAGCAAGAAGGATTAATATTATGGCTTGCCAGTTGGTTAGCAGCGTTTTTCGTTGCATATTATTCTCCTTAGTTTAAACCCTCTATAAAATTATTTACTGCAAACTCCAAATATAATCATATCTTGGTTTATCTAGTGAAGCCGGAGTTATTAAAAAAATGGAATGCAACGATTTTTAAGCGTCACATTCCATTTTTCTCATTTTCACATCACTCTATTTCAGTAACACACCGTTAGA
This sequence comes from Clostridia bacterium, assembly GCA_018433015.1. Lineage (GTDB taxonomy): Bacteria > Bacillota > Peptococcia > DRI-13 > SV3-B141 > SV3-B141. Next base: position 15,009 of record JAHDSB010000063.1, read on the forward strand.
TTATAGAGGCCACAAGATCATCCATATTGTAAAGACCCGGTGTGGTTTTATTCTTCATGAATTCCGCAGCTTTTAGAGCACCCTCTGCAAAGAGTTCCCGGGATTGAGCAAAATGCCCAATAGAGATAGTTTCATTGGAGCCAATGAATAAAACCTCATGATCCCCTATGATGTTACCTCCTCGCACAGCATGAATGCCTATTTCTTTATGCTCCCTTTTCTTTTGTTCTTTAGTACGGTCATAAATATATTCCGGTTCATAATCCAAACAAGATTTAATTGCATCGGCAATTACCAGGGCAGTACCACTGGGAGCATCGACTTTTTGGTTATGATGTTTCTCAATAATCTCGATATCAGAAGTTTCCCCTAAAACTCTAGCCGCCTTACGAACTAAGGAAAGTAGTAAACTGATGCCCAAAGATGTATTAGACGATTTAAAAATCGGTATTGCTTGAGTAGCAGCAAAGACTTCCTGCTCCAAAGCACCGGATATTCCGGTAGTGGCTAATACCAAGGGAAGCTTTTGGCTTTTACAATAAGTTAAAAGGGAAGAAGTAGCGGAAATATGGCTAAAGTCAATCATGACATCGGCTGCTTCCTTTATTTGAGCAAAATCTGAATAAACAGGAAAATCATTTTTCTTTTCAGGATTTGCATCATAACCTGCTACAATACTATGCTTTTTACTATTTTGCGCTAAGCGAACTATGGCTTGACCCATACGGCCATTGCAGCCAGACATAATTATCTTCGTCATGAAATAACCTCCTATGATGTAGCCAAATCCTCATTACAGTTTGTCTATAGGTGGTAACGAGGTTCAGCAATTTGCTCTTTAATCTTACAGACTTTTAACTGAAAAAGGACCTCTCAATAGACCCGTAGCTACAAAACGAATCAAAGTTACTATATCAAAGACCGGCAGTTTAACAGCTTGTTGAATGGCAAAGGCAAAGGGTGGCATGTTAGTGCATTCCAAGACAATGGCACCCAGATCGGGGTTTTCTTTTACCAGTTTTTGAGCTGCATCCACCATTTCCTCCTGAGCTTTTTCGATCTGAAGTACAGTATGACCTTCAATGAAAGCATTAGTGAACTCGGGGTATTCTTCCATGCCTTGAATTGCAAAAGAGCAATTTTCCATACCGGCTCCCTGAAAATGCTTGTGGCCTAAGGAACTGGCCCGAGCCGTTAAGATTCCTACCCTTTTCTCCGGTCCCAGCATACGGGCAACAAAGGGAACTTGCAGTAAACTGGAGGAAAGTACAGGAATATTTACTGCTGCAGCCATTTCTTTTTGGAACATCACAAGAAATCCGCAACTGGTTGTAATTGCTCCGCAGCCTGCTTTCTCTAGGGCTCTAGCCCCCTTAATAAAAGGTTGTAGTAAGGTAGGATCTGCTTCTTTAACAACCCGAGTAGGGTTGGCCCCTAGCACTGTTTGGTACCTGACGGGGAAGTCGAAAGTAAAGGCATTGCCTACATCCCCGGGAATGCGAGGAAATTTAGTATCCAACATTAAAACCCCAATTGTTTGACCTTGGTTAGTATAACCGCCCTGAGCTAATGTCATTTTTGGCCTCCTTATCTTTCTCCTTTTTCTCTAAAAATGCAATTACTCCATTTTATTCGGTAAATATTCGTCATTTCCTGTAAATACTCCGCACTTCCATACAATATTTCTTCGGTACTTCCACCGAAACTACGGTGGTACCGTCACTTTGCTTATTCTTTTTTACTTTATTTACTTTCCCCTTTGTAATGAATTGCCCATCCCGTCCTACACAATCTACTACAGATCCTTCCTGGGGACTAGGGTAATATTCAAAGGGAAAATCCACTAAAGAAGTAGTTTCTGTATAGTTCTTGTGAACTCTAAAGATGGCCAATCCCGGACAGCAAGCTATGCAAAGGCCACATCCTGTACATTTTTCTTCATTGATGACGGGGAGCGAAGTAATGGGCTGCCCCACGGTAATAGCCCCAAAAGGGCAGGCCTTTTCACAGGGGTTACAGGGAATTTGCTGAACGCATTCAATAACCGCTACGGGCCCCTTTTCCAAGCGAGAAACACTGACTACTCCGGGACAAGTTTTCAATTCCTCAGCGGAAGGAATCCCCGTATATTTTACACCTTCATTCATCTCCTTAATTCCCTCCTTTTGCTGCTTGCAAGAGCTCTACTTTAGCATCAAACCGCTTCTGACCAAAAGGCCCTGTCCGTAGAGTATTTAATCTGTTCCACACTTCTTCTTTCAAAGGAACGGCCTCCTCTGGTGGATACAAGCCCAGGGCTTGGGCCACAGCGATTCCCGCTAAACGTCCTTCTTCCATGGCAGTACTGGCTTCTTCCACCCCGGCAATATCTCCGGCTACATATATTCCCGGTACACTAGTTTCCATATTCTCATTATGGATAGGCACATGACCTCCCAGGAGGGGAATATAGGTGAATTCACAACCGCAAAGCCAGGCCAGTTCCGTCAAGGGGCTTAATCCTACTGCAATACATACCGTATCTGCTGCAATTATTTCCTCAGTACCGGCTAGAGGCCGGAATTTATCATCCACCTGGACAATTTCTACGGCTTCCACTTGGTTTTCCCCCAGAGCCCGTTTGATAGTATGACTAACCTTAATGGGCGTACCGGCACGGCGAATCTTACCGGCATGAACCCCATACCCTCCAATGGAAGGAGCCCCTTCTATTAACGCTAAAACATCGGCCCCTGCTTGCATTAGCTGATAGGAAACAATTAATCCTACATTACCTGAACCCACCATGATCACTTTTTTCCCGGGCAATACACGGTTAACATTAATCATGGTCTGAGCACAACCGGCTCCCATGATACCCGGAAGGGTACTGCCCGGAAAGGATAAGGTATTTTCCATACCTCCGGAAGCAAGGATAACCTTCTCCGCCAGTAGGGCCTTTTCTTGCTCTCGGTGCAGGTAGCTGACCATAATCCCTTCATTATGGGGATACACTCCATATACAGGTGAATCCAATAGGACCTCCGCTCCTGAACTGGTGGTTTCTGCTAATAACTGCGTCCCAATATCATAGCCCCGGATACCGGCTCTATGTTCTTTGGAACCAAAGAATTTATGGATTTGTTTAAACAGCTGGCCACCGGGCTTAGCATTTTCATCAATCAATACTACTTCGCCGCCTCCTTTGGCAATTTCAATGGTAGCTGCTAAACCGGCGGGGCCTGCGCCTATTACCAGACTTTGTACTTTTCTCATCCTTGCTCACCCCAACTTCCTAGGCCATTTTGGGTTTCTATCCTCATATTTTCTCGAGCCGGTGTTACACAAGTTCTCACATTAGGTTGGCCGTCTACTGTCATCACACAATCTGTACAACGACCAATCCCACAAAATATACCGCGGGGATATCCTTTTTTGGCAGTCTTACGAAATACTTTAATACCTGCAGCCAAAAGAGCTGCGGCAATAGGTTCCCCACTGATAGCAGGAATAGCCTTACCATCCACATATATAGTGATATCAGGTTCTTTTATAGGGGGTAAAATGGGATGCTTAGCGACTCGCATCTTGCTCTTCCTCCTTTGTCATAGAACCGATCATCATGGGCCGTACAGGATTGCGATAAGTGGCCGGTTTTATTGAACCGGGAGCTTGACCCGTTTTCTTAGCCAACAGATTCATCACTTGCTTAGAGCAGCATTTCCCTTGACATAGACCCATGCCGGCACGGGTCCAGCGCTTAATTTCGTTCATAGTAACAGCACCATCGGCTATAGCAGCTTCCAACTCTTCTTCCGTTACTTCTTGACAACGACAGATAAATTTTTCTTCCATAACTCATACCTTCCTTTCCAA
>JAHDSB010000131.1 GCA_018433015.1 Clostridia bacterium
GGTCTATTCCCTCAGGGATGGCGATGGTTCTTGCTACATAGTTACTGAAGCTTTTAGCTTCTACTGTTTTATCCCCATAGCTGCAGTTTACGGTGAAGTCCACAGGAGGTACTACTAAAGTGTATTCATCTTTCTTAGCTGTATTTTCTACTACTTGCACCATTTCTTGTGGTGTTTCACCGATTTCTACTGTCACTTTGATATCTTTTAATTCTACTTCTTGGCCTAATTTCTGAGATACTTCATCTATCTTAATCTGTTCAGCCGGTAAGGTATAGCCTGCTTTTGCTGTTTTGATTTCTAATACGGCCTCTTCTTGTTCCATGTTTTTCACCATCTGGCCGTTTAACTCTCCCCTTACTGTTCCCTTTTCGTTTTCTAGAGGAATAGTTACGGTAGAGCCTTTACCTTCTTCTGTAAGCTTTTGTGCTAATTTTTCTTCATTTATTTTTACCGTGGTTACTTTTTGTCCTTTTTGGTATTTAGTTTCGGCTTGTCCTAAGGACTCTTGTTTCTTCCCGTTTACTTCTACATCTATATCCTTTTTCTTGTCACTGCTGCTTCCGCTACTACCACTACTACCGCCACTGCCGCCGGTTTTCGTCCACTTAGCAAAGAGCGTCATATCTTCCGTTACCGTATCGGTTGCAAAATTCCACGCATTGGTGCAAGCCGCCTCTTTATACCAGCCGCCGAATCTATAATCGCTCCTTGTCGGGTCGGCAGGTTTGGCTATCGTTGTGCCGTCTGCAGCATCTCTTATTTGTGCTCCCGCACTGCCGCCTTGGGAATTGAATGTCACCGTCCAGACCTGTGCTATGGTGAGTGTGCCGTTTAGATGCGTAACTATATAGTTGTCACCTACCGTTGCACCCGATATTGTAATCGGATACGTCCCGGCTGTGTTGCCGGGTGTACCGGTATATGCCATTGCTATCGTGCCACCCAATGTATCATCGCCGATAAGCCCGGTTACCGTATAGTCGGTACCCTCTGTCGGGCTTGACAAATCGGGTATGGTGTCGCCTATGTTGATATTCTTGTCTTTTGCTGTTACCGTTACCTCTTTTTGCTTGATTTCAAAGTTGTCTTCACCCGCGCCGGCATATGTCGGATTAGCACCTTTTATTGTAACAATCACCTTATACGTTCCGGCATCTGTCGGCGGAGTTTCTGATTTTGTGTATGTCGTATCGCCCGTGCCCTCGTATTCCACGGTGTAGTCGCTTGCCGTAAACGTCCCTCGCTGAATGTGGGCGTACCTGCAAAGGTGTGCGCTGTGCCGTCATACGTTTTATCGTCCATTGTGACCGTTACGGTTACCAGGGTTTTATCCGTTGTTTCAACCGTGAGTGTTGCGTTTGATATTGCGTGATTCGCGCTTGTAAATATTATCTCAATCGTTGCGGTTTGTCCTGCCGTTGCCACGTTTGCAACCTCAAGCGTTAATACACCGTCTGAAATATTTGCGGTTGTCGGTGTGATTGAAAGGATCTTGTTATTATCCGTCACCGTACCCACGGAGTAAATCAAATTGCTGTACGTTTCCGTGTCGGGCAACATCTGCGACAAATCGTAAGTATAGGTAGCCGCATTGTTTGTTATTACTTCTAAGGTTGCGTTGTTGGCGGTGACGCTATTTTGGGTTATTGTAAAGTTTGCAGCTTTGGTATTCGTATAGTTACCTATACCCGTTATCGTTACCGTTGCTTGTCCTACATTAATGTTGTCGCTGTACGTTACCGTGTAGTCGGTGTCTTGCACGAGAATATCCCCGTCCGCCACCGTGACAGTTGGCTCTAGCGCACTGCCCGTGTACGTTTGATCGGGAATTGCGGATATAGTTGCATCTGCTATATCCAATTTGCTTTTATAAGTCATTGTGACGACGATATCTTTATAATATTGAGTTGTTACAATGATATCAAATGTTGCGGTTTGCCCGTCACTCGTCGGGGGTATATCGGCAACAGTTACAGTCAATGTGTTGCCGTCCGTTAAAGTCGGATTATTTTGCAGCAAATTATTTACATCGGTTTTTATTGTATCCGGTGCTATGGAAAATGCTATATTGCCGTAATCACTATTATTAAATACTAAATTACTTAATGAATAGTTAAGCTCACCCGGACTGTTTGACGGAAGAAGAATCTTATTGCCATCCGTCACCGCCAAACCGTCTTTCTTTTCGACACAAACATATGCGGTCGGTTTTATTTCATGTCCGTCTGCCCAACCGTCATGTCCCGGTGTCAATGTAGCAACCGCCTTATAAAATCCGGGAGTCGTGTTATCGTATGCCGAACCGTCCGAAGCCCAGTTCCAAATCGCATTTAAATTCTCGGTATTGCCGTCTGAATATGTGACTTGCAGCGTAGCATTCTTGTTCTGCAAATCGGCAAGTGCAGCATCCGCATCCTTGGCTAAAACTTCAACACTGACGTCCTTCGGCGTGGCAATAGAGGTCACATATATCGATGGATCTTGCCATTTTGCATACAGCGTTTTGTCTGCCGAGAGCGCTGTCGTAAAATCAAAATAATCCGTGCCGCCTTCCGTTTCTGTCCAGCCCATAAATTCTTTGCCTGCATACGCGGGTGTATCGGGCGGGCTAACAACAGTGCCCGACTCTATATCCACGGTCACGCTTGTATCACTGCCTGCAGAACCGATTGCGCCGCCGGTCGGGTCGAACGTCACAGTCACTGCATTTTCTAAACCTTCATAAGTCGCAACAAGCTCCATGTTCTCCGTTATGCTTGTGATATCGGCGGGATCGCCCTCTTTGACCGACCAGCCTGTAAATTTTTTGCCGGATTTCACAGGATCGGTTATAAAGCTGACGGGCGTACCCACATAAGCTTTTGTCTCTCCGAGTTTTGTGGATTCATCATCGTCAAGGAAAGTGATCGTTTTCTCATCACCTAATGTGGGATTCGGATCGGGGCCGCCATCTTCGCCTTCGATTTCTTCAATTGTTTTGTTCGGGAAATCCGGATCGAGGCTTGTATAAAATACAAAAGTACCGCTTGCACCGTTTGCCAGCATGCCGAAATCTTTTGTTATGGAAATGGCACTGTCCGATCTGCTCGTATATCCTTTCGGAGGAGCACTATCATATGCCAGGCCCGCATAAGGATTGCGGTTGCAAAATCCGAAGTTGGACACCCGTGCCAAAGGATCGGCGGAATAGAAGAATATCGGTGCGTCTCCGAGTTCTGCAGGTGTACCCGTTGAGTTTGCAACGACAACCGCCTTGCCGTCTCCCGCCTCATGGGTATACAAAATTTCGTTGTTTGTAGTAAAATCACCACCGCGATATTGCGTGTTATCCGGGTCACAGCTGCGCATATACCTCACATCGTCCATAGGAGAGCCCGAATTATTCGTCACGGTGACCGTGTTTTTGTAATACGCCTTATCATAATTAAAGCTGATCTGCTGTGTCACTTTAAGTCCGTCGGCGGTCGATGTCACGAAAGCGCCCAATTTTCCGTTATATATATCGGATATATTGACCACCTCGGTGGAAAAGTCGGAAGTATCCCACATTTGCGCCGAGGCATTTTTTGTCGTCGTTACGCCGTCCTGCTTATATCCCACAACAAAGCGCTCTTCCGGCGTTCCGGGAAGATAATAGTCAACGGGCAAATCGTGGCCCAATAAGAAGCCGTCATGGTCGGCACTCATGCCGATACGGTCGGAGCCGCTCCACCCTATTCTTGTCCCCCTGAATCCTGCGGGCTTTGAGCCTAAAGTACCAAAATCACCTATGTTACTGATGCCAAGTTCGATAAACTTGCCTCGCAGGAACAGCTCCGTGCCGTTTTCCCCGCCGTAAATCGCCTTTGAATAAAGGAGGGCTTCTTCATCTCCGCTAAGGGGAACACGCTTCCAAATGGCATACAGCGTTTTATTTTCGTCCATTGTCATTGTCGAGGGTGTCAATGACGTGCCGTCCCACTTGTAAGTCGGGCTGTCGGCTTCGCTATTCTCATCCCACCCCACAAACTCATAGCCGGATCTTTCAAGATCGCCGGGGCCTTGAATGGTTGCGTTCTCGCTACCTGTGCCCGGATATGCGGTGCCGTCTGTGGGTACGGCACCTGTGCCGCCGTTGGCATCATAGGTCACGGTGAATGTGGGTTTAAAATACGCACCGGCCGGTGATTTACCGCTGAACAGCGAACCTTGTGCGGCAGTTATCGCATCGCCGTCCTTTGTCCATTCAATACCATCGCTTAATGTCGCACGATGGTCTTGCCCATACTTATCCCCAAACCACCTTCCTTTTGAAAAAAACACCATGGTGTCCGCACCGCTGATCGTGAGGGTGCCGAATTCATTGAATCCACCTATATCAGGATAACGGTCATCGCCTATAATACCTTCGGCATACACTTTTGCGCCGTCCGATATCGTCACCGCGCCACCATTGGGCCACTTCCCATAATGCCCACCGCTACCTATACCCGTAGCTTTGGAACCAATTGCCGTAACGGTACATCCGGATATATTGACAGTGCCGCAGTTTTCATCCTCTGAGCCGCCGATACCTGCACCGGATTCACCGCCTATTGCATTCAGTGTACCGGTACCGTTAATGGTAAGGCTCTTACCTTCCGCAACGTTAATGCCGGCACAGGGGCTGCCCGATTTTAGCGTATTTGTCGTGCCGGCTGCCAGCGTGATCGTTGCCGTGCCGTCTATCGTTACTGCACATTTGCCTTCGTCACCATCGGGATTGAATTGAATTGATACACCGTCAAAAGTCACATCCGCTTTGTCTTTTATCGTCAGCTGCATTGTGTTGTTGGTGCCTTCGAGTATCACGTTATCCAAAGCGTCATTGCCGTTGCCCACCACCAGATCGGTGTTATCAGAATATGCGCTTATATCGTATGTACCCGGTGCGATGATCGGGTTGGGGGGAGGGGGGGGCGGTAGTAAATACGCGCCGCCCGGTGTGTGACCGCTGAACAGTGCGCCCTGCGCCTCGGATATTTTGCCTGCGTTCGTTGTCCATTCAATACCGTCATTTAACACATAAGCATCACCCGTTCCGGCAAATACGGTATTTCCTGCCACAAACACCTTTGTTGCCGTACCGCCTATGGTCAGGGTGCCGCTGTTACCCTTTGTATTACCGCTTAAGCCTCCGCCGATGTCTTGTGCATCATTATCCACATCTCCACCGGCATAGACTTTGGCACCGTTTGATATATCGACACTGCCGCCATCCCCGCCTTGCGTATCACCATAGCCGCCGCCTATACCGACACCGTAGCTGCCGGCGGTTGAGATAACGATGCCGCCGGATATGGTGATAGTTCCTCCGTGCCCGCCTTGGGTATAACCATAACCGCCGCCGATACCTGCTATACCGCCGATTGATGTCACAACACCGCCATTGATGGCAATCGTTCCACCGTCGCCGCCTTTTCCACCGTTTGCACCAGAACCGCCGCCGATACCTGTCGTACTCATTGCTGTGACCGTGCCGCCGGATATGGTGATAGTTCCGCCGTCTCCGCCGTTTATGCCGTTTTCTATACTGCCGCCACCGCCGATACCCGTTGCATTGTTACCACCGGTTGCGTTAATCGTGCCCTCTGTGATTGTAATATTGCCGGCGGTTTCGGCGTCCTCTCCACCTGAGCCGTCTAATGAGCTGCCGCCAATACCTGCACCGAGTTCACCGCCTGTTGCTTTCAGTATGCCGGTACCGTTAATGGTGAGGCTTTTGCCTTCCGCAACGTTTATGCCAGCGCAGTATTTGCCCGATTTTATCGTATTTGTCTTACCGGCTAGAAGCGTGATCGTTGCCGTACCGTCTATCGTCACGGCGCATTTGCCCTCATTTAGCGATTGATCTATGTTCATGCCGCTGAATGTGACATTGACATTATCCGCTATGTACAGCTCTATGTCGTTATTTGTGCCGGAGAGCGTACAGTCTGCCGTGACATGATAGGCGCCCGCATCAAGACCGCTAATATCCGTATCACTGGTTAGCTGTGTGGCATCGTTCGGTACCGCAACTGCACCCACCGGCATCATTGCCAACTCTTCCGCACTCGATATTTGATATGGTTCGCCTTCTGTTCCCGAGCCTGTTAATGAAATGTCTCCTATATTATCCTGCCAATTACCTGTTGTTGCCGCATTTGCCAGGCTTGTTAAAGCAGTAAGTTCCGGCTGCATTTCCTGTGCCAAAACTGTTACCTCTACACTGGCTTGGTGCTCGTCAATATTGATAATTTCATCCGGCAATAGTAAAGTGCCACTGAAACGATACGTTCCTGCTGTATTTCCATCATAAGCCGGTGTCCCTTCATCCCAGTTAACGCTTAACTCACTGGTTGAATTGTCATCTAAAGTTACGGCCACCGTTTGAGGCAGCTCCAATTCAGCTAATGCTGTGCCGTAAGGAACTTCTATTGCCTCAATATCAGCTGCTGCTGTTATTTCTTTATCTGCTGTGGTGCTCGCAGCATTTACTGTCAGTGTCGCCTCATCAGAAAGGGCACTGGCGGTAGTTTCGTTGATATTGTTAACAATCATGCACCGGTACCGGTTGCCGCTGTCGGCTATATCTAATTCTTCTGTAGTATAGCTTTCAGCTGTTGCCTCCGGTATATCATCCCAGACGCTTCCGTTATCTAGGGACTGATGCCATTGATAACTAAGGGTCCCCTCATCATAAACTGCAGCCGTCACTGTAAAAGTTGCTGTTTCTCCCGCATTTACTGTCACCCCGGCAGGTTGTTTAGTAATCTGCGGTACCTCTGCTGTTGCACTAACCTCCGGTTCGTTGGGAACACTATCCTCCACAGCATATACTGCACCACCAAAGCTGCTTAACATCATGCTCATGATGACTGATACTGCTAAAATTAAATTCCACATCTTTTTCTTGCGATAACTCAGTTGCATCTTTTATCACTGCTCCTTTTTCCAATACTTTTTGTCACTCAGTCTTAAGGCTTTCGTTAAACTCTCCCCCTTTTTAAATACCTAATCCGCTCCAAAGTTTTTTGGAGTCTTTTTTTGCCTGCAGGTTTTAATATATAATCTGCTGCTCCTATTTCAAAAGCTTTTTCGGCATAATTGCGGTGTGCTGTTACAAATACTACTTTTGTACCTGGACTTTGAAATGCTATTTTTTGTAACAGTTCCACTCCATCCATATCCGGCATTTCTATATCCAGAAATGCTATATCGGGCTTCATAACCACCAAGCTTTCAAGTGCAGCCTTTCCATTTTCATACATCCCTACGATTTTAATTTCCGCAAATTCTGCTAGTTCCATCTTAAGTCCCTGCAAAGCATAGGCTTCATCATCTGCCAGTATAGCTGTAAGCATTACTCCCCCCTGTTTTTATGTTAAAATTTTCTTCTTTTCCTATTATACAAAACCAAACCTTTACAAAACCTTTACAAATCGACATTATTATATTTTTCACATGGCAAAATAGTTCATTTTGGAGAATTTTCGGCAATTATCTAATTAATATAATTTTTTTCTCTGTTTTTCACGTTTTCTTCTAATACAGCCCGAGTTGGATATAATTTTTCCCACTACATAAATAAGCCGGGGATTGCTCCCCGGCTTGTTTATTTAGTGTTTTATTCAATTAATATTTCTTATTAAATTAACTCAGCTTTCTCCAGCATTCTCATCATGATAGCTGCCAGTTCGGCTTTAGTCATTTTGCCTTTGGGCATGAATTCATCCCGTTCATTTCCTACGATCATACCATTCTTTACGCAAATGGCTACTACTTCTTTAGCCCAGGTTCCTATCTCATCCTTATCTACGAATTTATCCAGCTCATTCTCTAATTCTGCCTTTGTATAATCTGTTTTTAAGCCGGCTATCTTCATGGCTCTCAAAATCAAGGCTGATACTTCTTCTCTGGTTACGTTGTTGAAGGCTTTAAAGGTATTATCTTGATAACCTTTTACCAGTCCATATTCTAGGCCCGTAGCTACTGCTCCAAAATATGGTTTGCTGTGATCTACATCGCTGAATCTGTATTCCGTTCCTTTATCTCCTAAGCCCAGGGCCCTTACTAGTGTTTGAGTAAAGAAGAGTCTGGTTATGGGCTCAGCGGGTTTAAAGGTAGTGGAGGTTGCTTCTGCTACTACTTTTCTGGCTCCCATTTCATTACATACTTCTTGAGCCCAATGTCCTTGGACATCTTGGTAAGCTTTAGGGTTCCAGATTACTGTATA
>JAHDSB010000056.1 GCA_018433015.1 Clostridia bacterium
AACAAACTAAAAAGACGTTGATCCCCTTGGAGATCAACGTCTTTTCATGTTCCTTTATATAACTAAATATATGTTAAATAATTACTATACGTAATGTCATAATAAGATTATAATATGAGTTGATATGTCGAAATGCCATAGATTGGAAAATTAGGACTAATGGTGCAAATTGAATAACAATTATTGATAAAATGATCAAATGCTGGTGTTAATATAAAATAAATTGGAGGGGCAGATATGATAAAAGTATTAATAGTTGAGGATTCGGTATTTTCTCAAAAAATAACTGCTAAATTGATAAAAGAAATTATGAATAATGTTGAAATCTTCTTTGCTAATAATGGACAGGATGGGTTTGCTAAATATAAAGAAATAAAACCGGATTATATCTTGTTAGATTTATTAATGCCTAAATTAAATGGTATAGAAGTAATAAAGCTAATAAAAGAGGATGATAAGGATGCTAAAATAATTGTTATCTCTGCCGATATACAGAAAGAAGTAAGGGAAGAAATAGATGAATATAATATAATGCTGTTTCTAAATAAACCATTTAATAAAGAAAAGGCGCAGCTGGTGTGTTCAATGATGGGGAATGATGACAATGCCTAATAAGGATATAAAATTTGATATATTGAGGGAATTGTTTAACATAAGTGTGGGTAAAGCTGCTAGTATGCTCTCGGAAATAATCGATAAAAGAATAATATTAAATGTACCTAATATAGATGTTTTTGATAAGGAAAATGGGAAATTTAATATTTATGATTATTTTCCTGAAACACTAGATGGCACTTTGATGGTGTCCTCTATTTGTTTCCAAGAAAAATTATCGGGGAAAGCAAATTTAATATTTCCTGCGGAAAAAATGAGGACATTTATAAATCTCTGCTCAAATGAAGAGCAGTGCGAATATGAGGGGCAGAGTTTTACCGATGTAGATTTTGATATCATTAAGGAAATAGGCAATATCATATTAAACGCTATAATAGGAGAAATCGGAAACGGCCTGGATTTTAGGTTGAACTATACTTTACCGGAAGTAAAAGTTTTCACCAAAATAGATTTTAGTAGAGACATTGAAAATAACGGCTACGATCATATTTACATTCTATATATAACTTTTTTAATAGATGATACTGAAATTGAAGGCGCCGTAATAGTTGATCTAACGCTAAACTCCTTAAATGAGTTAAAAAAACGACTTAAACAGATTGAGGATGACCTTTATGAATAATCTATTAAATAATGTTTTAAATCATATTAATGAAGGAATAGTTATTTTAGATACAAATTTAGAAATTTATGCTTGGAATCGATATATGGAAGTTATTACAGGGATTAGTCGCACTACAGCTAAAAATAATAATATAGCTACAATATTGCCTGCTTTCAATAAAAATTATTTTAAAAAAAGTATGAATGATGTGATAAATTCGGGATGTAAAATGTTTTTTTCTGCAGCTATGCATAGAAATTTGCTCGATAGTAAAGAATATTTCAATTTAAAAATAAGTTCCCTAGAGAGTGAAAATACTAAATTCTTGCTTTTAGAATTTACAAATGTTACTAACCAATTTGTGCAAATTAAGAGATTAAAAGAATATGTTAGTGAATTGAGTACTGTAAATAAAAAATTGAAAGAAAAAGAAAAGGTTATTAAAAAATTAGCTTACTATGACGAATTGACAGGGGTGGCCAATAGAACATTATTCTACGAACTGGCCCATAGATTTATGGATAATGCTAAAAGAAATAATAGTATTTTAGGTTTGATGTTTATAGATGTGGATGACTTTAAAAACATAAATGATACTTATGGTCATGAAGTTGGTGATAAAGTACTTATTCAAGTGGCTGATATCTTAAAAAAAGCTACCCGAAAAAATGATGTAGTTGCTAGACATGGGGGGGATGAATTTCTAATCCTGTTACCTTTTATACAAAATTCTAGTAATTATAAAATTATCGCTACTAGAATTATTAATACTAAAAATAGCATTATAGATAATGAGGGAAATAAAATAAATATCTCCTTGAGCATGGGAATTAGTTTCTATCCTACTGATGGAAATGATATTGATAAATTAATAGCAAAAGCAGATAAAGCAATGTATATTGCCAAAGGAAGAAGAGGACGGGATAATTATTGTTGTAGTGCGTGTATCTGCCCCTAGTAGATATAAGTAAATTATATGGTACTTTTAGCGAAGAGAGAGCCTTAGGGCTCTTTTTTATTTTTTTATCTGGAGATTGTAAAATTTGACTAAAATTAAGATTCTAACTTCATACAATTAGTACGATGATATAAAAATCAGGATATATTAACATTTAAAGTGCCAGGAAGAAAAGTATATTTAGATTAACCTAAATAAGATTTAGTTAAATATGAAGAATTCAAAGGAGGAGTAGTAATGGATTACAAAGACATGCAATTTAATACTAAAGTTATTCATGCCGGTCAAGTGCATGATCCTGTAACGGGTGCCCATGTTAGCCCTATTTATCAAACATCAACATTTGTTATGCCCAGTACGGAAGAGGCTATTAGATTAAATCAAAATCAGGATCAAGGTTTTACGTATACTAGATTTGGTAGCCCTTCAGCAGCAGAATTGGAAAGAAAAATTGCTATTTTAGAGCACGCTGAAGCAGCTTTGGCTGTAGGATCCGGGATGGCTGCAATCTCCACTTCGCTGTTAACAGTATTAAAGAGCGGGGATCATTTGATTGCCGGAGATGTTATTTATGGATGTACCTTTGCCTTGATTACTAAAGTGCTTACAGACTTAGGTATTGAAATTACCCTAGTAGATACCTCGGATTTATCCCAGGTAGAAGCAGCTATCAAACCTAATACTAAATGCATCTATATTGAAACTCCGGCCAACCCCACTTTAAGAGTAAGTGATATTGCCGGAGCAGCGGAAATTGCTCATAACATAGGGGCAAAACTGATAATTGACAGTACTTTTGCTTCACCATATCTCCAAAACCCCTTGGATTTAGGGGCCGATATCGTTGTTCATAGTGCTACTAAATACCTCTGTGGTCATGGTACAGTAGTAGCGGGAGTTTTAGCCGGAAGCAAAGAATTAATCGATAGAGCCAGATTCCCCATTCTCCAAGTATTTGGTGCAGTTATTTCTCCCTTTGATGCTTGGCTCTTGATGCAAGGAATGAAGACTTTAGGCATGAGAATGGAACGTCATTGCTCCAATGCCATGAAGATTGCCCAATTCCTGGAAAAACATCCTCAAGTAGAAAAAGTATACTATCCGGGCCTGCCTACTCATCCAACCCATGAAGTTGCTAAGAAACAGATGAAAAACGGCTTTGGTGGAATGATGAGCGTAGACGTTAAAGGCGGTATTGAAGCAGGTAAAATACTCATGGATAACCTAGAGGTAGTTACCTTGGCTACCAGTCTAGGAAATATTGATTCCTTAATTCAACATTCCCCGACTATGAGCCATTTCGATATGACTAAAGAAGAAAGAGAAAAGGTTAGCATAAACGATGGTCAAGTTAGACTTTCCATCGGTGCAGAAGATGTGGACGATTTAATAGCTGATTTAGATCGGGGTTTGAAAATAGTAGCAAACAAACTTAATGGATAATTATTGACAAATATTATAGTCCTCGGCGAGGGTTGTAAAACCCTTGCTGAGGAACTGTTATATTTACAGAACTAAGGAGGTGAGTTATGGTATTTAAGTGAGTCTATATTTTGCTATAGGAGGCTGAAGTGAACATGAAAATTTCAGAAGAAGTAGAAAATTTAGAACAAGAGTTAATTGAGTTGAGAAGAGACTTTCATCAACACCCCGAGTTAGGTTTTGCAGAGGAGAGAACAGGCCAAATAGTAGAAGATTATCTTAAAGCCTGCGGAATACCAGTAAAAAGACTGGCCAAAACGGGGGTTGTAGGTTTAATAAGGGGGAGCAAACCCGGAAAGACAATACTATTACGGGCTGATATGGATGCTCTGCCTATCCAAGAAGAAAATGATGTGCCGTATAAATCAAAATATGAAGGAAAAATGCATGCCTGCGGTCATGATGGTCATGTAGCCATGCTACTAGTTGCTGCCAAGATTATGGCTAAACATAGAGACGAAATAAAGGGAAATATCAAATTAGTATTTCAACCCAATGAAGAAGAGGCAGGAGCGGAAGTGATGATTACAGAGGGAGTACTGGAAGATCCCCCGGTGGATGCTGCTGTGGGTCTGCATCTGTGGTCACCTATTGAATCGGGTAAAATCGGTATTACTCCGGGACCCCTGATGGCTTCCAGTTACTATTTTAAATTAACTATCCAGGGGAAAGGTGGCCATGGTGGAGCACCCCATGAAGCTGTGGACCCCGTCTTATGTGCGGCTAATATTATCCAAAATGCTCAGAAGATACAGACTAGAGAAACCAGCGCCTTGCAACCTACGGTAATAACCTTCTGTAAGGTGAATTGTGGTACCTCGCCTATAATCATTCCCGACAAAGTAGTACTAGAAGGTTCAATTAGATGTTTGCATAAAGGGGCCCAGGAAATAAATCAGAGTTTTGAACAAGTGGTTAGCGCTATATGTACCCTACATAACACCAGCTATGAACTGGAATTGCAATGCGGTAATAATCTATTGAACAATGATGAGGCTATGACCCAATTAGTTGAAGAGGTTGCCGGAGAGGTTTTAGGCGGGA
>JAHDSB010000102.1 GCA_018433015.1 Clostridia bacterium
ATTGTATAGTTTTGTTGTTGACATAACTTAATTATACTGGATTGCCGGGTCCTTCGGGACCCGTTTTTCTATTTATGAGTATAACAAAAAGGGGCTTGTTACACATTGGACTATTCAGTCCATTGTGCAACAGCCCCTTATCTGTTATCTTACTATTCATCTTATAACAAGACTAATTCCTGCTCAAAATATTTTTCCCAACTGGAACGCAAGTTTTTTAGCACCGGTTGACTCCCCGCAGCTAATATCACCAAGGAAGGCTGCTCCGGAACAATATCTGTCTTTTTTATTTCTAATTGATTTGTTGTTCCATCTATATAATGCCACTCTTCCTCAATACGTACAAACCCTTTTATCCTATAAAAATACTCAGAAAAATCTTTTATCCAGTTCATCAGGTTCTCTTTAGAGTAAGTACCTTCCATAGCCACTAATATCTTTTGTGTCCCAATTATAATTTTTTTAGTTATATTGATATCTCCAGAGCTATTATCATTATTGAGGTCAGCGATCCAGCTCAAATCCTTTATTTTTCCATAAGTAGTTCTTTTAATAGGTGCTAGAGGATTAACTTGACGAATAATTTGCTCTACTGAATCCAACTTGCTTTCCTCTACTAAATCTGTTTTATTTAGTAGAATCAAATCACTGCTGGCAATTTGCAATTTAACTGCTGCCGCTGTATCAAATAATTTTTCAAAATTAGTTGCATCAACAAGAGTTATATTTCCTCTGTAATCATAACAATCGTCTGTCTTTTTTTGTACTAGGGATAATATCTTCGACATCCCCGTAGGATCTGAGAGACCGGAACTCTCGATAAGAACAGCCTCTACTTCAAATTTCGCCATCTTTAATAAGGCCTCTACAAAGGTATCTGAGCGACAATTACAAAAGATAGATCCATTACTTATTTCTTTCAGAGCTATACCTTCTTCTTGTAACAATAATCCATCGATTCCCTGTTTGCCAAATTCATTGACAATCAGCGCTATCTTCTCATCTTTAAAGGCATCTATCAAATTGTGCATAAAAGTAGTTTTTCCGGAGCCTAGAAAGCCCGTGATGAGATATAATTTTTTTCCTCTTTGTTTGCACATTTTATCTCTCCTAATTAGAGAAAGTCTACTGCCTAAATAATATATTAGACAATTTAGTTCATAGCCTCTTTGATAGCCCCTTCCAGTTCCTCTTTGCTAGGTATGATAGAAGAGTATTTTAATTTTCCATTAATATAGATGCTGGGTAAATGTTGTACTCCCATTTTTTTAACTCTGGCAATATTTTCTTTAATAGTGAATTTATATTCAACCACATCGATGGCCTCGCCAAAATGTTCTTTAGCATCCATGGCGGCATTCAGCATATAGGTACAAGCAGCACAAGTTGCTGAATCTAAAGTAAATACCTCTACTAAAGGTCTCTCCAAATTATCATAGTCAGGTAATTCTACCTCTATATCTTCTTCCACAGCTTCATAATTCTCTAAGATTTCTCTAACTTTATCAGTTTCACGTATAGCCTGTTGTACGGCAATAGTATTCTCTACCGGTACATCATAAGGCATATCACAACCTGGAGCTATAATTAAATTTTTATGATTCAGTTTATCTAACAGGTCTACAGTATATTTCATATTATCTTGCTGAGTTCCGTGCAACATTACTGTGGTAAGAGGAATGTTACCTCCAATAGCCACGTTATATTTATCAGTAATCTCTTTAGCCGCTACCATATCTATATTTTCATCGATAGAAATAGAATCAGGGCCTGTTTGACACATAACATCTATACTTCTGGTGGCATCTCCACAGACAAAGAAGGAAGAAAATGTTTGTTTCTCTCTGATAAAGTTGAATAAGTCTGTATACGGCTCTAAGAGGAATTTTTTAAAGTGTCGCGGTGAGATCTGCGATACTAAGGGATCCACTACAGCTATTACATCCATACCTGCTTCAATATAATATTCAGCAATCTTCTTATTAACTTCATTTGTATAGTTTATTAGCTTTTTAGTATATTCCAGATCTTCAAACATATCCATGAAAATATTTGTTCCCCTGAGATGAGAGGCCAGAGTAAATGGTCCACATGTTAAACCATAAAGAGCGGTAGTCTCACCTACTGCTTCTTTCATCTTGGTCATAACATCCAATACCAGAGGCAATCTACCATCAGTTTTTTGGGGCATCATACAAGTACACGGTACATCTTTAGTTTCAGATAAAACGTGTGTCTTTACTGCGGGAGGAGCATCTTCGGCCCACTGCAACTCACATCCCAAAATCTCTGCTTCTATTTGTAAATCAAATAATACAGGTTGTCCATCGGGTCTATATAATTTATTAACTTCCAGCAGGGCATTAAATAACTTTTCTCCATCTGTTAATATTTCCTTAGCACTTACTCCTGTTAATTTTCCAGCGTGAACACCTGCAAAAGGAACCCAAGCTACACGCGGTGTATCTTCATGATTTAATGTCTTAAATATTAGTTCTTTTCCTGTCATGGTACGCCTCCTTGTTTAAGTTATTATCTGTTGTTTAAACCTATCATATAAAAATTTTTATAATTTTTCTTGTCCCACCATCATAATTTTTGTAATATTTTTGGTTTTTTCTATTTTTTTCATTGACATGAATTTTTCTTATGTTATTATTTAGTTAAAATCAACAATTCATTAGTTTTTCTTCGCATTTAACCTATAGGGGTATTTTCAAATAAATAAAATTATATCTATTAAGTTCCTTTAAAAGTTATAAGATTCCTAATTTAATTAGTTATATTAAAAAATTTAAATATCTAAATGGAAGAGGTGCAGTAATGTGAGTGAAATTGATTTATTACTTGCTAAGGCATTAAGAAAGGATTTATTGGATGAAAATGAAGCCCTCAAATTGTTGCAAATTAAGAATTGCTCTGAAGATTATTACAAATTAATTTCTGCTGCCAACGAACTAACTCGGCAAGAGTTTAATAATAAAGGATACATATTTACTCAATTAGGAATAAATGCTGAGCCCTGCTCAGTAAACTGTAAGTTCTGTTCTATGGGAAAAGATCATTACGTCATGGAAAGTAAATGGAGAAAAGATTTAACCATAATACTCAAGGATATTGAAGCATTAGTCAAAGCAGGAATAGATGATTTATTTATCATGACAACGGCTGATTTTCCTATAGAACAAGTCTTATTAATAGGCAAACATGCTAAAAAGTTATTACCTCCCGCTATGCCCTTGGTTGTTAATATCGGCGACTTTGATTATAAAACGGCTTTACAGCTCAAAAAAGTTGGATTTACAGGAGCATATCACATTAACCGTTTAAGAGAAGGTATTGATACAGATACAACTTCGGAAATGAGGATTAAAACTCTGGATGCTATCAAAAAAGCCGGTTTAGATTTATACTATTGTGTTGAACCTATTGGTCCGGAGCATAGCTATGAAGAGTTAGTAACAGAAATGATCCGCGCCAGAAATTATCAGGTGCAAGTTATGGCCGTGATGAGAAGAATTCCTGTGAAAGGCGTTCCGTTATACCATAAAGGTCAAATTACCGCCGTTGAATTAACTAAAATTGCAGCAGTAGCCCGTCTCGTCTCTCAGCCTACCAGAGCTATGAATGCCCATGAGACTGTAGAAATGAGTTTAATTGCCGGAGTTAATCAGCTTTATGCTGAGTTGGGCGCTAATCCTCGTGATGATTATTCTAAAACAGAAAATAATAGAGGTTTTTCTGTAGCTAAAGTACGTAAACTTCTACAAGATGCCCAATACGAGGTGTAAAAATCCAGTTAAAGGTTAAAGGGGTTTTTATCGTGATTTTTGATGAAAAGGGACAAATAATTGTTAAAAATTTAAAAGAATTCTTGAAGACATATTATGTAACTACCGGAATTAGCATTAGTGCCATAAAAACCGATGGTTCTATTATCAATCACTATGGTGATTCCTTGAATTTTTGTAATATGTGTTCTGAGTATTGGGATAAGACATCCCCCTGTAAAAAGAGTTATATTGATGCCTGTAGAATAGCTGTAAGTATTGGCGAACCATACTACTTTTTTTGCCCTTTAGATTTAATGCAAATAGCTATCCCCCTAGTAAATGAAGATACTTTACTTGGGGGTTTATTTGCTGGGCCTATCCTAGTTAATAAACTAAGTGAGGAAATTATTACTTCTATTAGTAATTGTAATATGCCTTCAGATATCTCCCAAGAGCTCATAACAAATCTACAGAAAATACCCATCATTGATACTTTAAAAATAAAATATTTAGGCGATCTCCTCTTTATGTCAGCATCATATCAAATGCGCTGTTGCCATCGCGCATTAGATGAAAGAACCCAACGTATGAAACAACAGTCCAGGATAAACGAGCAAATGCAGTTATATAAATTGAACCCTGAAGATAGTTATTATTCTTATTCGGAAGAAAAGGATTTATATACTAAAGTTACTTATGGAAATGTATCTGAAGCAAAAAATATCCTCAATAAGCTTTTAGCCTTCATCTATTTAAAAGAGGGTCATAATATTCCTGTCATTAAGACAAGGATCACTGAATTGTGTTCCTTGCTTTCCCGAGCAGCAATTGAAGGTGGTGCTAATATGAAAGAAATTATGGCCTTTAATTGTTTACTATTCGAAGATTTGAAGAAAATCAATAACCTAGAGGATATTTCTTTTTGGATGGTAAAGGTTTTAGAATATTATACGGAAAATATAGTGTGCATCCCTTGTTCTAAAAACAAAGATATTATTAAAAAAGCTATTACCTTTATTAATGCCAATTATACAAAACCTATCAAGCTAAAAGATGTCGCAAATCATGTACGTCTAAATCCCTCTTACTTTTCTACCTTATTTAAAAAAGAAGTAAAAGTCTCCTTTGCCGATTATCTGAAAAAGATCCGCATAGAAGAAAGTAAATATCAATTAAAATATACTCAAAACAGTATCCCAGATATTGCAATTTCCGTAGGTTTCAGTGATCAAAGTTATTTTACAAAAACCTTTAAAAAATCTACCGGTTTAACCCCCAGATTATATCGCATAGAACATGCCTAAATTTAAACTGCCTATTATAAAACAAGAGCGAGAATTCTTTTGATAAGAGAATTCTCGCTTAATTATATTATTTATCAAGTAATTCTTACTGCCCTAGTATGTTTAGGCAGATACTAATCTTGTAGCTACCTCTACAGCTTCATTGGCATCGGAGGAATAATGTGCACCAATTTGCTGTGCAAATTCGTCGTTTACAGGGGCCCCCCCTACCATCACTTTAACTTTATCATATAAACCTGCTTCTTTTATGGCCTGTACTGCTTCTTTCATAGCTTTCATAGTTGTTGTAAGCATGGCAGACATTCCAATGATATCAGGGTTATATTGTTTTATAGCTTCAATAATTTTTTCCGGTTCTGTATCAATCCCGAGATTTATTACTTCAAATCCCGCTCCTTCCAACATCATACTAACTAAATTTAACCCGATATCATGTAAGTCACCTTTTACAGTGGCCATAATAACAGTCCCTGCTTTTTTGATGTCGCCGTCATTAAGTAACGGTTTAATAATTTCCATACCTGAATTCATAGCTTTTGCAGCAATCAAGACTTCCGGTACAAACATTTCCCCTTCTTTGAACAATTCTCCTACCTCATTCATTCCTGCTAGCAGAGCATTGTTCAATATTTCTACTGCTGGTTTCCCTTCATCTACAGCTTTCTGAGTCAGTTCTCTAACTTGGGCTGTTTGTCCTTCCATCAAGTTTTCCGCTATATCTTGATAAATACTCATGGTCTTTTCTACCTCCATAATTTAAAGTTATGTCTAAAACTGTCTATTGCCAAGGGACCAATGTATTGCTCTATCTATTATACAGTTAAATAGGGTTTTAAAAATTCTTCTTGTTCTTTAGTTAATTCAGGAGCTTTATACTTGGATAACCTTTTTTGCATTTCTTCATATGCTCTATCAACTGCAGATTTTGCACCTTTTTTCTCCCAGACTTCTAGACCCTCTTTTACGAACAGCTTACTTGTACAGTGCTCTTTTCTATAGTACATAGCGGTATGCATTTCTTCTAAATACTGCCCTTTGGGGCCAACTTGCTTAATCAAATCTACTGCTAAAGTTTCATCATTGACATTGATCCCCTCAGCCAGACGTTTACACATGGCTACAAGATGTTCATCAATAATATACTTCTCATAGCTTAACAAGTTAAATGAATCTAGAATACCACAGGAATGTAGTACCATATGAATACCTGAAATAAATGGAGGTATTAAGGTAAAGGATCCTTCAATACCGGCTTGAATGTCAGGAATCTTGGAATCTGCTAAAGATCCACCTGACCTGGAAGGAACGCCGTAGTATTGAGCTAAAGCGGCAGTAGCATAAGTTATTAGAGCAGTTTCTGCGGCACCAATAGCAGGTGTAGCATAGCGCATATCACAAGAACCTGTAGTATTACCGTAAATAACTGGTAGTCCCGGGCACACTAACTGACTTAGAACTATGCCCGCTAACTGTTCGGCATTATTTGTAGCAAGTGTACCTGCTATAGTTACAGGGCTTGTGGCTCCCGGTAGTGAACATGTTGCAAACATTAGGGGCTGCTTTTCTTTAGCAAATTCAAAAAGAGATTCCAACATAACTTTATCATAAGCTAAAGGTGACAAAGTACTAATAATACCTAAAGCAACACAATCATCTTCAGTCTCATGGAATTTTTTCAAAATATATAGACTATCGACTGCATCTTTTTTTGTAGTTGTAAAGCCAATGACAGGCTTAGTTCCTAACTTTAATGTGGTAGCCAGAGCATAATTTCTCTGTTTATCTTCAGGAATATCAAGGGGTACCATGATATTAGGATTGTGGACATCCATCACTTTACTGCTTTCATGAAGCTTTGTCAGTTTGATAAAGTCCTCAGAATTAACCCTTCTCTTTTCTCCCTTCTCCGAAACTTCAATAACACCTGACAGAGGAGCAACTACAGTTCTTTCCCCACCAATAGTTACTTCCGATTTAGGTCCTTTCCATACGAAGGAAGTTGGCACTGTTTTTAAAGCTTGATTCAAAAGGGCTTCACTTATAAATACCCTATGACCTTCTACCTTAGCACCATGCTTTTTAAACACTTCCAAAACTTCATCATAAAGGAAATCGACACCGACATCTTCTAAAATCTTTAAAGTTGCTTCATGGATTCTTTCTACATCTTGTTTTTTTATTATAGTACTTCTAAATTCCATTATATTATCCCCCTTACAGCTAGCTGGATTTACTTCCTTCCATTATTTCGCAGCATTTTCCACTAATTTTTTTCCCTGGGTGGGTATTTTATCATCATAAATAACGTGCCCATCACTACCTATCTTTTCAGGTGTTTCCTTCTTAATAAACATTTTTAAGAATCCTATGCCCACTGCAATCTGCAGGATCAGGATGGGGAAACCAACTAGTAGTTTAACTACTTTGGCACCATCTAGTCCTCCGTTAAGTAAGAAAATAACAGCGATAGCGCCCATGAAAATTCCCCAGAAGATTTGAACGCCGGCCGGAGCATCGTCTTCAGTATAATTTTTACCCGTTGTTATACTCATTTTTGATACGGTGGAAGTAACGGCGTTGGCAAGTGTAATAAAAGATATTAACACAATAATTAACATCAAAGGTTTAGTTATAACAGCAAGTGGCAATTGATCGAAGAGAGCAAGCATAATAGATTCATGTCCCTTATCAAGGATTACTTGGAATAAATCTACACTCTTTGTTACCCACTGAGTATGGGCTGCCAATCCACCAAAAATCATAAACCAAACCCAACCAAAGATACAAGGTGCAACCATGTTTACAGTTATAAATTCTCTAATAGATCTACCTTTACTCAATCTGGCCAGGAATAATCCTGTAGTTGGTGCAAAGATAAAGAAATCAATATACCATAACCAATTCCACCACTGTGACCATTTATCAGAACCGGGATAAGGATCAGCAAATGTCATATTTGTAAAGAAGTGTTCTATCATACCACCTGTGGCTTGAGTACCTAAATTTAAAGAAAATACTGTTGGTCCCACTATTATTACGAATCCTAGCAAACTTATGAATAAAAGGGCATTCTTATTACCTAACCATTGAATACCATTCTTTAAGCCGGTTACACTAGAAATCGTATATATGATAGTAACGACTATAGCAGTAATAATCCAGGTTTTAGCTCCGGTTACAACACCAAATATCTGTCTTAAACCATCTGATACTTGAAGCAAACCATATCCTAAAGAACCTGCTACTCCACCAACAATTGCAAAAACGATCAAACCATCTATTATTGAAGAATATTTATAAACTTTATTACCTAATAAAGGATATAAAGTTGAAGTTGTACTATAGGGCTGTTTTAAGTTGTAATATACATAAGCACATACCAATCCGGCCGCTACATAAACTCCATACAACGTAATAGTCCAGTGCATCATGCCCATTTCAAAACCCCACTGAATAGCTTGAGGGCTTCCTGCTTCTAAAAACATTCCGCTAGCAGGACGCATAGCATATTCAATCACCTCAGCGGGAGGAAACATTACTATACCCATACCCATGCCTGCACATAAAGATATAGCCCACCAAGTAAACCTGCTAAATTCCGGTTTTGCATCGGGGCCACCAAGCTTTATCTTACCAAAGGGATGACATAAAAAGAATAAACATAAGAATATACTAAATAGTACACCTAAGTTTACTAACCATCCCAAAGAATCACACATTTTATTTACTATTCCCCATAAAACACCTGTAAATAATTCCGGGTTTACTATACCCATAACAAAGATTATACTAAATATAACAGCAGAAATTCCTACTACTACACCTCTAAGCTTGTAATCTCTCTTATCATGCTTCATATTTTCCATAAATTAAATTGCCTCCTTTCTTAAAGGGAAAACGACATGTTTAAAAGCATATAAATACATAAATATTTTTAAAGTACTCTCTTTTTATTTATCTAAATAAACTATATCTACATAGAAACTATCTTCATACTTGTGAATATTGTATACTTTAACAAATATTTCTCAATTTGGTACATAATATCTCTTCTATAGTAGTATAAAAAAACTGGACTATCATTAGTAAATCCTGTATAATTCATTAATGTTATTACTCAAAATACCTTAGAAGGAAAACTGGTTAATTATCTTTGTTCATAATGAAATTTATATTTACTGCCATAAATATAAATTTCAGACCGGTTTTCTTTCTTTTTTTACATTTAGTATACTTTTCACCTCTTTTCCTTTTCTTCTAAAACAGATATTCTTATTTTCCGACTATACCACCCCTTCCTTATTCCTAATCTTTATCTGCAATTCTATAATATAAAAATATTCATATCTTTTCTTGTCTCTCCTTTGTAATTTTTGTACTTTCTTTGGGTTTTACGTTGTTTTTTTCATAAGTGTGAATTTTTCCGGGATTTTTATTCATAATAATAAATTTGCTTTCTCCTTAATTTGAAATAGTTAAAAAAATCACTTGATTTTTAATAAAAATCAAAAAAAGCTTCTTCCCTATTTTTTGTTCATTTGGTTTAATCCCAATGATTTTATAAAAATAAGGAAGAAGCTTTTTTACCTACACTCTATTTTTTACTTTTAATAATATCTTCATCATAAGTGGAGTAAATTAGGCTATCTCTATCAACTATTAAATATTCTTGCTCATTCCACTCTCCCCAGAGCAATTTTTTAATGAGGGACGAATCCGATTCTTTCTTACTAAATTTCCATCCTCTCTCCTGAGCTAATTCAGCAACTTGTCCTGTAAAATCATGTTCTATCAATTTATTATCCATATATAGACCTGAATTATAATGCTTTTTCCATTGATCGGCCATCTCAATTAAATATTTTGCATTTTCTTCTCCATATTTCTTTACATAATCATCATAACTTTCACCCAAACCGATGCTAGCTAATTCTTTTCTTTCCTTTTTCAGCCCGTTTCGTTCTAACCAAGAAGCGATATAATAAATGGTCCCAGGATTATCTCTAAAATACTGGGCATAAACTTCCTTCGATCCCATAAACAGAGTAATACAATCATGGGCTTTAGGTATAACTATAGGAATACTTCTGCTTTTAAGGTTTTCTAACACTTTGCCGCACAAGCCAAATCCTAAAACAATATAATCATAAATATCTTGCTTTTCCTCTAGAAAATCTATCTTTTCTTGCAAGATTTTATGCATATCTTGTGGATATTCATGATAGTAGGAATCTAATAGTTCTATATCGATAATATGAGGTGAAGCAGCCGCCCAATAATAAAATTCCCTGGCTAAAACTTCACACAGAAAAGCCTTAAATCTCATGCTATGCCTCCTAGTTGACTGATATATTATTAGTTCAAGTACATTCCCTGTAAGAATTCTTCCTGAAAATCCGGATGCTTAGAAATCTCAATATGCTTAGTATGATAGGCATATTCGCGTGCTTCTTTTTCCAAGATATTTTCATCACATAAAGCCATGAGGGCTCCTTCTCCTGCACCGTTACCGATAGACCTTATCTTATCTAGTTTTATCTGAGGAAATAAACCAATGGAGGCCGCACTTTTTTTACTCACAAAATTTCCAAAGGCTCCCGCCAGCAAAATCTCGTCTATATCTTGGGAGACTATAGAAGCTTCCTTAAGCAAGATGTTAATTCCGGCTTTAATAGCCCCCTTGGCTAACTGTAGTTCTCTAATGTCCTTCTGGGTTAGAGTTATATCTTCTTGGTGATAAGTATCTTGGGCATAAGCAATGATTACTTCCTTTTTTCTATCCTTAATCTTTATTCTCTGAGCAAGTTTTTCATTTGCTATCTGGCTGGGATCCTTAATTCTTCCATCAGTGTTTATTACGCCCGCTATTAGAAGCTCACTCACTACATCAATAAGCCCGGACCCGCATATCCCTTTGGCTGGTTTATTATCAATTGTGGTGTAAAACAAATCATCTTGAATTTTTACAGTATTAATAGCCCCGCTGAAAGCTTGCATCCCATCTTTAATTTTTGCTCCTTCAAAGGCAGGTCCAGCAGCTGTAGAACAAGTATATCTTCCCTGAGGAGTGGAAAGCACGATTTCCCCATTGGTACCTAAATCAAGCAATAACCTATTATTTCTAGCATTTTTAAAATCTGCTGCTATCATGGCCCCAACTGTATCTCCTCCCACAAAGCCGGCTATACCCGGCATCAAGATAACCTGACCTTGAGGATTCATCTGCTTTATTCCTAAAAATGCAGCATTTTTTCTAACCATATCTTTTATAACACCCTTAAAAGGAAGAGCTGACAAGGTTTTAAGACTTAAGCCTAACAAGGAATGGATCATCGTGGTATTTCCAACGATAACACATTTATAAATGTGATTTACTTCAACATTGGCTTGTAATGCTACTTTACTAATTAACTCATTTACCCCAGCAAGTAATCTTTCCTTTAAAGTATCTATTCCCTGCTCATTTGCTAAACTAAAATCTATGCGGGAAATGACATCGGCTCCGTATCCAACTTGGGGGTTCTGTATGGAAGCCGCCTTTTTCAACGTACCTTTGTTTAAATCTAACAGATAACAGGCCATGGTTGTTGTGCCAATATCTATTCCTATCCCGTAGATATTTTCATTTTTATCATAATCTACAGCGATTAGCTGCTTTTTAAACATTGTACAGCTAGCTTCTTCTTGCTGATCAAGATTATAGGAGATCTGCCTGATAATCTCCAAAGGAATCTCCGCACAATCCAAGTGTTTTTTTAAAGAATCGATAATTGCTTCTTCTTTTTCTGATTTAAGTAAACTAAGTTTTATATTTTTCTTCGTAACACCTGAATTTAAGGGATATTTTTTGTATGTATAAGCACCCATCTTTCCTTTCGTATCATTTTTCAATTCATCTTCTACTAAATAAAGCTCCCCATCCCCTTCTAGATAGGTCTTACAGGCTAGCCTAATTCCTTGGTTAATTTCACTGGCAGTCAAGTGTTTCTTCTCCTGCTCTGTAACATAGCTTACCTTGCCTAATACTCTCACCTTACACTTGCCACAACTTCCCTGACCTCCGCAGGGCGCATATATAGAAATGCCGCTTGCATTTACAGCTTCTAAAATCGTTGTCTGGCCATTGATTTTTATTTTTTTGTGAAATTGGATAAGGTCTAGTGTATAACAGTCATCCATATTTATTCCCTCTTTTCCTTGTATTGCCGCTAATATGTATGCTTATATAAATCTTACTATAGTCCTTACAGATACACAATAGTTCATCTTTATGAAATAAATATGTTTATTTGTTTTCTTACTTTAATCATTCGGCACAAAATCTATGCTATCTCCTATATACATCTTGCCATTGAATTTATATTCAATAATAATATCCCCAATAAAGGAGCACAGTCCAAATTGCCCCGGAACTATAGCCTTTAGCTTGTTATCCTCTACTTCGAAATCTCGAATACTCACAAATGCTACATCTTCAAATATATACTCAGGTTCCAGTTCCAGATACTCACTACCTAAAGTTCTGCTTTTTCCCTTTATGATAATCTCCACTTTTTCAGGTGAGAGCTGAGTTTGTACATTCTTATATATAATATGGAGAGGATTTTCCACTTCTATTTCCCGCAAAGATTCCAGAGCGATTATATGTACTTCTTCCAGATATACTCCTGTACCTGTATCTTTTACTAATGTAACTACCAGCTCTTGCTCCTGGTCATTATTCAAATCAGCCAAAATCAACTTCGGATAATAGGTGGGATTAGCAACGTTTATCCAGGAAAAGTAACGGGTCTTATCATTGACTTTAAGGATAAACTTCTCAAGCATCCCTTCCTCTTCTTTCATTGAATAAAGCCGGATAGCTTTTTCCGGCAATTCTGCTACAAGCTTTCCTTCCTCAGCTGCCTCTTTTTCTTTTTCACTTAAGAGATCGTATCCTACAACAGACCAAATTCCCGTTTCATCCTGTCTTACCAGACGTTGGAGATAAACCCTATAAAGATTAGAGCTTCCGCCCACTATTTTAATTACTGCAACTCTTTCATTAAATTGTTCTAATTCATAATTTATTACTGTTTGACTTACCTGGGGGGAACTATACTCGCTAATAAATTCTCGTGCTACTTGCACAGCATTTAGTTTCCCCGGTTGGTGCCCTTCATCAACTTGTCTTTGTTTATTTCGCACTTCTTCCCAATCCACCGGCACTGTTATTTGAGGGGGATTAGGGAATTCTTCATTCTTTTGCTCAGTTAGTTGTACAAGTTTGCCTTGGTCATATTTATAGAGATATCTTTCCCCACATCTTCCGTCCCTTATTTTCCCCGTCTCTATTAAATAAACACCATTTTCTTGATAAAGATTAGCATAATCATTAGCTGTATCATCTGTTATACTTGCTACTTCACAACTACCCTTATCAAAACGATAAATATCTACATAACCGGGTAAGCTTCCTGTTGATACTGCGAACACCTCTTCTTTACCGTCTCCATCTAAATCTAGAAATTCAGGGCTTCCTGCTTTCACGAGATTATACCATTTGTTTTTATTTTCATCGTACTTAATAATTCTCATTTCTTTGTATGTTGCACCCATATCCCCTATGATTTGCAGTTCTTGTTGTTTATCGCCTGTCCTATCAACTGTCTCCACAGCAACCTTTTCTAAGCCATAAGCACCCACTGTTCCTATATAATATAGCTTATCCTTATGTTGGATATAACCATATACATCATTATTTTCCCCAGATGCTTGCTTTTGCTGAACATAGAAGTGCACGTGTGCCTGTAAGTCCTTTAAGGTAACACTTTTTGCTAATACATAATCTGGGGCAGGTCCTTCTTCCGGCAGTTCCACCACAGGTACAGGTGTAAAAGATAAATTAACAATTGTCTGTTCCTCTTTAGTTGTATGTTCTGCATTTGTAAATCCTAAAATGTTTAGAGCTGCAAAGATCAATAGTGCTGCTATTATCCCTTTCTTATGATTTTGAGTGTACCTAGCAATCATTTTAATCCTCCTCTTTATATATGAGCGCTCTTCACTCAATTCTAAATTTCCTTCCTCTTTCCTCATTTCTCAGACTAATAGCGGGGAGAGCTTTTGTCAATGGTTGTCTATTATCTCTAATACAGCTATAATTTTATTTAGTTGTTTTTAAATCATAAGGGGGTTACATAATGCTTAAAAAAGCTGAGGAATTAACTAAAGAAATAAAAGAAGGTTTTCGTGGAGGCAAGGGCTCTGTTGAGCTAACCTACCTTTTCAAACAAGAAGAAACTTATAGCAAAAACGCTAAACTTATCGTCAAACTTACCCTGCAATCCGGATGTTCCATCGGATTACATGCTCACACTGATGACGAAGAAATTTTTTACATCTTAAAAGGTAAGGGCCTGCTCAATGATAATGGCACAGAAAAAGAAGTAACAGTAGGGGATACCGTATTAACCGGGGGTGGCCAAACTCACGCTTTGGAAAATATAAGTAATGAACCCTTAGAAGTATTAGCCACAATCTTAGTTTGTTAATATTTAAAAGCCTAAGAACTCTACAGAAAAAATGATATGCTCCCTTTGTGGTAGACAGTTTAATTAAAAAACTGTTTATTACAAGGAGGAGCTTTTTTATACTAGGCAATAATAATTTCCAGGATAAATTTTACAATAAATTTTAGCTACTTATCATTCTTAATTTCAGATATAATTTAAAATGTATGTTTTTTATACTTTGTACATTCCAAAGCTTTGCTAAGCAATGGGGAATCAGGAAAGGATGTAGGAAATGAGTATTTTAACAGTAAAAAATTTAAGTCACGGCTTTGGAGATCGTGCAATTTTTAATGATGTATCTTTCAGACTATTAAAGGGTGAACATATTGGATTGGTAGGTGCCAACGGTGAAGGTAAGTCAAGCTTCATGAACATAATAACCGGAAAACTCGAACCAGATGAAGGTCAAATCGAATGGGCCAAGCGCGTCCGTGTGGGTTATCTTGATCAACATACGACTTTAGATAAAGGACTCTCCATCCGTGATGTCCTGAAAAACGCTTTCAAATATCTTTTTGACTTAGAAAGTGAAATGAATATTATTTGTGATAAGATGGCCCAAGCCTCTCCCGAAGAATTAGAACAATTGTTAGAAGACATGGGGACAATCCAAGACTTATTAAACAATAACGGATTCTACACCATAGATGCCAAGGTTGAGGAAATTGCCCGGGGCTTAGGTTTAAGTGATATTGGATTAGACAAAGATGTAAATGACTTGAGTGGCGGTCAACGAACTAAGGTATTGCTGGCCAAGTTGCTCTTAGAAAAACCGGATATCTTACTGTTAGATGAACCCACTAATTATCTGGATGAGCAGCATATTGAGTGGTTGAAGCGCTACCTACAAGATTACGAAAATGCTTTCATCCTCATCTCCCATGATATTCCCTTTCTCAACAGTGTTATTAACCTCATTTATCACATGGAAAACCAAGAATTAAATCGTTATGTGGGAGATTATGATAATTTTGTTAATATCCATGAAGCAAAGAAACAACAGCTGGAAGCCGCTTATAAAAGACAGCAACAAGAAATCTCGGAGCTTAAAGATTTTGTAGCAAGAAATAAGGCCCGGGTATCAACCCGCAATATGGCCATGTCTCGCCAGAAGAAGCTTGATAAAATGGAGCTCATTGAGCTGACTAAGGATAAACCGAAACCCCAATTTAATTTTTCCGAAGCCAGAGCTTCCGGTAAACTTATCTTTGCCACCAAAGATCTGGTCATTGGTTATGAGGAGCCACTTTCAAAGCCCCTCAATATTCAAATGGAACGGGGCCAAAAAATAGCACTCATTGGGGCTAATGGCTTGGGAAAAACTACCCTTCTGAGAAGTATTTTAGGTGAGATCTCACCTATTTCAGGTTCTGTGGAGTTGGGAGAATACTTACACATTGGCTACTTCCAACAAGAAATAAAGGAAGCCAACTATAACACCTGTATTGAAGAATTCTGGCAGGATTTTACCTCTTATACTCAGTACGAAGTACGTGCCGCCTTAGCTAAATGCGGTCTAACCACAAAGCATATAGAAAGTAAAGTTCTGGTTTTAAGTGGTGGAGAGCAAGCTAAAGTTCGACTCTGCAAACTTATTAATAAGGAAACTAATTTACTTATCTTAGACGAACCTACCAACCATTTGGATGTGGAAGCTAAAGATGAGCTAAAACGAGCCTTGAAAGCATATAAAGGTAGTATCCTCTTAATCTGTCATGAGCCGGAATTCTATCAAGATGTGGTGACGGATGTTTGGAATTGTGAAAATTGGACAACTAAGCTGGCCTAAAAACAAGAGCCAGAAATCGCAGGAGTTTCTCCTCTGATTTCTGGTTCTTTATGTTATTAAACTATTCTACCTTTATTTGAAAAAAGCAACCGGCTCAATATCAGCCATAGTCCTTAAGCCGGGACGGCCTCCAATAACTGCGGGAATAGCATTCACTATCATAGCACAGGTGGCAATATCACCATTAACACCGTCTTTAACTACCATATCTATATCCGGTGCACCCTCAATAATTACCCGATCTTTTGATTCCGGCTCACCAATGGCAGCTCTGAATTTTAGAGTAATTAAAGGTTCTCCCTCCACATAGCAACGACCAATCTGTTCTACTCCCAAAACATCTCCGGCAGGAATTGTCATACTATCTGTTTTAACTTCTTCTTGAGCAATAACGGGATTTATAAGGTCTTCCGTCTTCTCATATTTCCAGCCCATTTTTGCCGCAACCATATGCATGGACTCGGTTAAACCTACATGACGTATGCTCCCCGCTTTGACCCTCCCCTGGAACTCTGCTACAGTAAGGCCTGCTCCGATTTTCTTTTGGAAAGGTATTCTGCGGAATTTAGCATCCTGTATCCTT
The DNA here is from genome assembly GCA_018433015.1 of Clostridia bacterium. Taxonomy (GTDB): domain Bacteria; phylum Bacillota; class Peptococcia; order DRI-13; family SV3-B141; genus SV3-B141. The sequence goes on from JAHDSB010000102.1 coordinate 17,004, forward strand.
TCCACAGTAATATTTTTAACATGGCGGCACACACCCGTCATGATTAAAGGTAGCAGATCCATCAAGAAACCCGGATTCACACCGGTTCCTAAAACAGATACTTCTTTTTCTTGGGCTAATTTATCTATTTCTTGGGCTATCTCAGGTTTAGTACCCCAGGGATAGGATAACTCTTCACAGGTAGATACAATATTTACTCCATATTGTAAGATTCCCGTAATTTGCTCCTTAATTTTTTCTAAACTGGAAACTGTAGTTAAGACTACTATATCCACATCTTTTTTTCCTAATAAACTTTCCACATCATCAGTAATAGTAACCCCTAATTTAGGTAACCCTGCTAATTCGCCCAGATCTTTCCCTACTTTCTGCGGGTCAATATCAATAGCTCCCACAATCTCCAGTTCCGGCCTTTCTACTAAATACTGGGTTGCCTTCTGACCAATAGGCCCTAACCCGTACTGAACAACTCTCATTTTCTTTTGCATATTTACATCCTCCTCATTTATATAAAAAATTTAATTTAAACCCTGTCTAAAAGAAGATCTTTTCTCCTATGAAAGCCCAAAAAATTATATATAGTAAGGCAGCCAAGGATACTGCCCATCCTCCTATTAACATGGCTTTAAGGTTTTTAGAACGGGCTATTCCCATCTGACTAACCATATTGGCAGTAGGATAAACAGAAGTAGTAATTCTTGAAGCTGCAATTAACCCTATAGCCCACATTTCCATAGGCAACTCCATAGCTTTAACAGCGGGAGCAAATAGCTCATGGGTTATTTGAATCTGGGCTACAGCTGCCCCATCAACTCCAAAAGCTCCTACGAAGGTTCCTACTAGCATTAAAAGCACCCTGCCACCTTTATCAAGTAATCCTAATAACACTTGAGAAAGGGCGGCAAAACCTCCACCAATTTGAATTAAGCCTAAAAGAGGATCCAATAAAATAAATAATAAGAACATGCCCGCCATATGTCCCATTCCTTTAACTAAGGCCTCAATAGTCTCATCTAACTTAAGTCGGGCAGAAAGCCCCGTTAACAGAGCCATAAAAAGCATAACTACCGGGACATAATCCGTTTTTTGTTTAGCATATATTCCATAGGCAATTGCTGCTAGAAAACCAATGACAAATATTAAAGTTGTGCGTTTATTTTCAGGGGTAGGTTCAAAAATTGCCAGCTTATCAACGTCTATATCTTCATACTTATCCCAATCTTCGGTATTTTTCTGTATTTTCAAGGCTGTAAAATAGATAACCATGAGCCAAATTAATCCAAACGGTAAAGCTGCCCACTTCATCATTTCCCAGTAAGAAAGACCCGTAACGCCTACAAGAGCAACTACAGGAGGTGTAAAGGGGCCCCAAATAAGGCCTGTTTCTCCAGCAGATTGAAATACAGCTCCTACTGTACTAGGAGTAATACCTGCAGCCGCCACCACAGGAATTATAATAGGTGCGATGATAGCATTTCCTCCTGCTAAAGTTCCTAATAACCCACACACTATGGTAGAAGAAACAATAATAGATAAGATGGCTTTCTTTTTAGTATTTACGCCAATTTTTTTCACAATCCAGGCTACAATAGTTTGGGTCACTCCCGAGTCATGACCATGCCCAGACCACTTCCCAGCATAATGATTAGACCTATCTTACCTAAAAAGGAACCTAAAGCTGCTGTCAATAGGGTTGCAAAAGTAGCTGGAGTTTGCCCCGTCAAAACAAAACCAACTGCAACTCCTCCTAATACAGCTGTAATTGTTTTATAACCTAGGAACACAAGGATCAGATATACTAGTAGCGGTAATAAGGCCCATAACGAAGGGTTTTCTATTAAAGCATAACTTCCCATATATTAGTCCTCCTTGTTCTTTAATAAAACTCTTCCGGGATATGCATCGGTTTGTTTTCCATTAAGAATGACCGGTTCTCCTGCCACTAAAACATGTTTTATTCCTACGGGCTTAACAAAAGGCTCTGTAAATGTGGCAATATCTGCTATATTCTGGGGATCAAAAATCACCAGATCCGCCCTATAGTTTTCCTTTAAAATACCTCTATCCTTAAAACCCATAATGCTTGCCGGTAAACCAGTCATTTTATATACGGCTTCTTCCAAATCCATCCCATAATCCCTTGCTTTTTTGAGAACCCGTGGGAATGTTCCGAAGCTCCGAGGATGGGGTTTTCCCTGATTTTCTTCGCTATAGCTAAAAGCATATCCATCACTGCCCACAGCAATATGCTTTTCTTGTAAAATAGCTTTTACATCCTCTTCATCCATAGAATAATATAAGGCTTTGGCCGTACCTTTTGTTATGTTTAGAATTCTCACTACTGTCTCTCCATAACTTAAATTTAATTCTCTACTTATTTCTGCTATGGTCTTGCTTTCCCAAGAACTACAAGCTTTTCCTCCACAAGAAAAAACTACTCTCTCAGCTCCTCCCCTCCTTTCCATTTCCTGCTCAATTTCAACTAATACTTCTTTTGCCCTGGTTCCATTTATGGTTTGTAGCATACTACTTACCCCACCTGCTTGGGCCCATTTAGGTACTAGGGCTGATAAATATGTGGATGATGCTCTATATGGATATTGATCACACCACATATCAACGCCCTCCCCGCGGGCCTTTTTAATTAGCTCCAACAATTCTGAAGCCCTACCCCACTGGTTTTTTCCCATTAATTTTAGATGGGATATTTCTATACGAGCACCAGAAACCTTTCCTACCTCTATCATTTCCTCTATGGCCTGAAAAACCGTATCACTTTCTCCCCGAATATGTACGGAAAATACTGCTTCATGTTTAGCAATAATATGAGCTAACTCTATTAATTCTTCGGTAGCACTAAAGCTTCCCGGAGGATAGATTAAACCTGCCGACAACCCCCAAGCCCCTGCTGCAAGTTCTTCAGCTAATTTTTCTTTTAATAAGGCAAGTTCCCTACTATTGGGTGCTCGATTATCAAAACCCATAACAAAAAGGCGTAATGCTCCATGGCCGATCTGAGGAGCACAATTAATGGAAAGCTTTTTTTTATTCAAGACCTCTGCATACTCAGTTAAGTTGGTAAAATTCCACTCCGCTGTGTCTACACCAGGTAATAGTGGGGCTACATATTTTTTCAATTCGCCCAGTGTATCATCCTTATTAGGTACCATAGATATACCACAGCATCCGGTTACTTCTGTAGTTACGCCTTGAAATACTTTACTTTCCGAGCGTTCATTAACTAAAAATGAACAATCTGAATGGCTGTGTATATCTATAAAACCAGGTGTTATTGCTAATCCATTTATATCGATTTTATGGCGCCCCTCAGGTAATTCTTGTGCTATTCCTTTAATCTTATTCCCCTTTATACCTAGGGAAGCTGTATACGGTTTCTTACCAGTTCCATCAACGATCATTCCATTACACAGGACAATATCGTACATTGTTAATCACCTCCGTAAATTTCTCTCCTTTCCTCCGGGATGTGCTGCTTCGTTTTATTGTCGTTAAATAGCCATGACAGTTATTACAACTACTAATAAAGGTTGCTGTTATCACCTCCCATCCCTTTCGTACTCACATGTCTCATTAAAGTTAACCACATATAGCGCTCGGGGACGTCCTATTTTATAAGGTTGCTCCTTACCTACTATCTTGGCATAGTTATTATCAAGGAGTTTTTTTACTATTCTTTCACAATTTCTTTGACTAACTTCAAGATAAGTTGCTAATTCTGTTGTAGAAAAAGGTTTATATTTATTTAACTTCAAGAACTCTTGGATTTTACTAAGATTTACAATACCTAGACCAGTTTTTTTAGCTACGCCAATATATTTTATATTGTCCGTTTTTAACTCGAATTTTTTCCGGTCTTTATTTAAAGGGCCAATTACTTCTTTTTCACCGGACACAATAAAGCCACAATTTCCACCGGTTTCTTTGGCAAGATCAATAGCAATTTTGGCATTGTTTTCCGCTTCCTTTACCGTTAAACCTAAACCAAAACCTACACTTATACTAAAGTTGGCATTGTCTTGAATATTAGGGATTATAGAAAGCTCTTTGTATCTATTAGTTATATATTCTAAGCCCCTTCGCGTCATATACATAATAAATGAATCAGGACCAAAAAATTGTACAGAGGCATTAATTCTCTCACTAAATTTTACCAGTTCATGGTATAATTGTTCCATTGCTTTTTTTCGTTTTATTTCATCACTGTCATCTATAAAAATATATCCTACTGTGATTTGCATTCCTTTGTGGAAATTTAATTCACCAATTGATACTGCTTTTTTTAGAGCATAGCGTACATTTTTTTCCGGTATAGGAGCTCTAAAACATGTCATACCTAACTCTTGCAGTCTCTGTTGAATTGCAGCAATAGTAGTTATAGCAATATCGGTTTTCCCTTCCTGCCATAATTTATAATGGAAATTAACATAATCCTCCGTATTAAACTCTATGATATCTCCCTGAATAATATTGCAAAAATCTTTTACATATACATCCAGAGAATTAATACCTACTTCCTTTAAGACACAATTTACTGAAGAGGCTTCCGGTATATCAACTGATAATCTGATTTTGTTTTGTCCTTTGATTCTATACTGTAGATATAACAGGGCTAAGGCAAAATTATAGTCATCCCATTTAACATATACAGCAGGTTCCTTTTTTCTGTTAAGTTCTTTCCTTGATAAATAATAGGGTATGGGTCCTGTAAAAAAAAGAACATCAAAACTCTCCGCCTCTCTAACAAGAGCGGGACACTCTTCAGGGACCTGATATGTATAGGAAGTTATTAATAGTTCCGGCATCTCCGTCGCTATTTTTAATGCTTTTGGAATAAAATTGCGAGATCCAAAAGCGCCCACCCGTATAATCATAGCTGATAGTTCTCCCTTATTTTAGCTATACTTTTTGCATTTTCTCTATTTTCTCTATATTGCTAATATATCAAAATATTAGTATATTCACAACCCTGTCTTTAGAGTTTTCTAAAATATAAAAAAAATTATATTTCTTTTTTAAACAATAAAAAAGGGTAGGGAAATATTCATTCCTTTCTACCCTTTTTCTAACGCCTTATTCAGAGTATTATATTTCCAATTCATAATCTAACATACAATAATTAAGAACATTAATGATTCCTTTTTTCTTTAACTTTAGAGCATCCTTAAAAATTGGGCCCTCAGTTACAACTGTATGGAACTCTCCCTTTTCTCCGCAGGGATCTATTCCTAACTCAATAAATTCCTCAATCAAATTTTTATCAAAAACTCTTCCCAGGTAACTTTGGGGTATAACATTAAGATTAACGGAAATAATTAAAGATTTAAAACCTAAATCAACAAACTTTTCTATTATCTTTCTCCGTTCTTCTTGCCATAGGGGGTGATAAACCTCTATCTTCGTATGACTGCAGGTTTCAATAACCCACTGTCTGTTTTCTTCTATATCAATATTTCCAAATATACCCATTTCAACGCCTTGAGACTCTAAGTAACTCATATTTCTTTTAAATACATCTTCATAATTGTTCCAAGTTGCTTGTCCATAAATAACCTTCATATTTAATAATTCCCCATACTTCTTAATAATTTCCGGTCTTAATCCATGACTTCTTGACCTAGTTCCATCTTCCTTAAACATAGTAAATAAATATTCTACATTAATTCCCTTTTCCAGTGCTTTATATAGTGAAAGACAGGAATCCTTACCTCCGCTCCACGAACAAAACGCTATTTTCTGCAACTACAATCATCCTCTCTCCCACTACTTATCTATAGAAAATATTATACAATATAAAATACTAAAGCCCTGGGCAAATCAGAAACTTTTTCCTGATATTGCCCAGGGCTTATATATTTTAGTAAATATGTAATTTGCTGCAACAAGCAATTATTCTTTATAGTTTATATACATATCATAAAAAGCTATGCACCTCTCAGAGCGTGACATAGCTTTTTAATTATCAACAACGGTAACTATGGAATTCTTCTTCTCTTTAGCTTTATATAAGGCTTCATCAGCAACTCTCACAAATTGTTCCATGTTAACATCTGCCCCTTCTTTCATAGAGGCTATACCAACGCTTACAGTTATTCTACACTTAACATCCTGATAAGTAAAAACGTAATCTTCAACTACTTTTCTAATCCTGTCAGCAATTTTAAAAGCTTCTTTTGCACAAGTTTGGGGAAGTATTATAGCAAATTCTTCCCCACCCCAGCGACTAATTATGTCATTACTTCTTGTATTATTCTGCAAAATTTCTGCGAACTGCTGTAGTACCTGATCTCCTACAATATGACCGTATGTATCATTTGTGTTTTTAAAATTATCAATATCCATTAGAATTAGGGATACCGGATCTTTAATCCTTAGCTTAGGTAACTTTGTATAAAAATATCTTCTATTGCGCAAACCAGTTAAAGTATCCGTATTTACCTGTAGATATAATTGTTTGATTAAAAAACCACTGATTATAAATCCTACCATTTGAATGACAATAAATATTGTCCATATTAAACCCCGATTATGGGGACAATGTCCGGTTATTTTAAATGTTATAAAAAATAAGACTAATCCCACCGATAAAAAAATTAACGAGGCATATTTATAGATTTTATCTTTCATGTAAGTCACCCTTTTGATCAAACCTAATAACAAAACTTATGTATTGATCCGATAACTTTGACTCCTAATAATAAATATAATTGTACATCATAATTATGCTAGTTGCAAATAATTATTATATGCATACAGCCAATTATTCGAATCATTAAAGTTGTATAAAGTATTTCAGTAGGGAGTGAAGTAAATGATAATAGATAATAAAGCTATCGGTCAAAGAATTAGAGAGAAAAGGAAGTGTCTTCACCTTACACGAGAAGAGTTTGCAGAGATAATAGGACTTTCAGATTACTATATAGGGCAACTGGAGCGCGGAGAAAGACAAATGAGCCTCCCTGTATTAGTTAAGATTACTAACTGCCTACATATGTCTTTAGATTACCTTATTTTCGGAAAGAATCCTAATAATTCCTCTTATATTCATGATGGCCCTAATATTTATGAAACATATGAAAATACTAAAGATAAAGAAATTATTTATTTACTACAAGAATGTTCTCCGAAAGAATTAGAGTTAATCAAAAAATTAATAAGGACCATACTCCCCTATGTTAGCAAATAAATTAATTTTAATAAGATCTTTAAACAAGCTCTTGAAACTGCAGCCCCTCTTCAGCTACTATTTATCAACAAGTTTATAAAATAATTTTAATATTAAGAAGGAGGCTGTTTATGCTGAAAGATATAAATCATCTCATAAACGAAATTACTAATGAAAGGATCTCGGAAATTGCCAATGATATTTTTCGCTCAGATGAAAAATGTAAAAAAGCAACTCAAGAAGTAATCTCAACCTATATATCCCTTGAAAAGTTACTCCCTCAGGAATCTAAAAAGAATTTATATGATTATGAAGATGCTATTGGGTTAAAAGAAAGTGTCGTCTATAAAGCACTTTACAAGCAAGGTATAAAAGATGTCCTTAGAATTGCCGCCTTATATAACAACTTAATTAAAAAAAATGATAAATAAAACGAAAAAAGCCATGCTGTAATTCAGGTATATCCTGTAATTACTGCATGACTTTTTTCGTTCAAACAGCTATAAAAACATATACATGCACCTAGTTTTCCAGATGTTTTTTTATATCTGCAACTGCTGGAACTCTTCCCGTTACTTTAACTTTACCATCAACTACCAGAGCAGGTGTTTTCATTACTCCCAAGGCCATAATATCTTTGATTTCTTCAACTTTTTCAATGGTAGCCTCAATTCCTAACTCTTTTACAGCCTCCTTAACATTAGCTTCTAACCTTTTACAGTTGGCACAACCTGAACCCAGAACTTTAATAATCATTTTATATTACCTCCTGTTAATTAATAATTATATTTTACTACTTATATCTACTACAGTATTTCAGCATTTTTATATATCTTTTTCACTTCTTCTTCAGGCAGATAGGAAGATAAAATATAAGCAATTAAAATGATGCCAGGTATATCGATACACAATCTAGTAAGAGCAAAAGTTGATCCTAAAGATGATAGTTCAAACAAAAACATGGGAATTTTGGTAGTAGACCATGCACCAATAAAAATAAGTACATTAGTAAATTTAACACCTTTTTTCATGAAAACAGCTGCTATGGGAAAAGCCCCATACAAGGGACCAGCTGCCGCAGACCCTAACAAAATAGCTAATATAATTCCCTTTAAACCTGACTTTTCCCCCATATATTTTACCATGGTTTCTCTAGGCACCCATATATCTAGGAGACCTAACAGTATGAAAACAGGTGGTATAACCAGGGCCATTTCTTTCAAACTATATCCTGTAATATTTAGTGCTTTAATTCCCGTATCTCTGGCAAAGATAATCATAATAACCATAATAACAGCAGTCATCAGAAATAATTTATATCTTTTTAGTAAGTTCACATTCCACCAGCTACCTTTCCGATAAGATAGGCTACAATAAAGGAAAATAGGAAAGCTAGGATATTTCTTGCAATAGTAAGGGATTTACCAAAATACTTTATCTCTACAGGGTATGTCACTACACCTACCATCATCAAAGTAGAGATAAAAGCAGCTATTTGCATATAACCTGCTCCGCTCTCCAGTAACATAGCTGCTGTAGGAAAGGCAACAAATCCCGGAATTAAAGTGATAGCACCAACAACGGCAGCAAGAATGACACCAAACCAGCCTGATTGGGTACCAATTATTCTAGAAACAAATTCAGCATTAAACACGGCCAGCACCATTCCTACCAACATAATCACTCCCAAAAACTCAGGCAAAATGTTCTCAAAGGCTTTCCAGGCCTTTTTTAGCGCTTTCTTAGTTTTTTGTTTATCTTTATAAAAAGATACTATTAACAGCAAGATAGTAATTAAATACAGAAGGTAATTACTCATAAAATTCCTCCCTTCCCCCTTTAAATCCTTTCATAGCTCTATATTAACAGATGGGTCATGATATTAAATAAATATCCTACTATTATTATGCCAATACCGGTTATTGCAGCAAATGCGCCAATCAGCTTGGGTTTAATTACTTTCCTCAATAAGATCATCTCCGGTAAAGACAAGGCCGTAACAGCCATCATAAAGGCCAGAACTGTTCCTATGCCCACACCTTTAATAATAAGAGCCTCTGCTATTGGAATAGTACCTATAGCATTTGAATAGAGAGGAATTCCTAATACTACTGCCACAAAGACTGCTAAAGGATTTTCCGGACCGGCATATTTGGCAAGTAAATCCTCAGGGGCCCAGCCATGAATTATAGCTCCAAGCCCGATGCCAATTAGTAAATAAATCCATATTCTCTTGATAATATCCTTTACATTATCCCATGCATATTTTATTCTATCTTGTCTGGTCATTTCTTCAATTTCTACTTCACCCATCTGTATTTGATACACATATTCTTCCACTTCTTTTTCCATATGCAACCTACCTATCACTAGTCCTCCCACTACTCCCACAAGTACGCCTGTAATCACATACATCACAGCAATCTTCCAACCAAAGGCCGGGGACATTAGCAAAATAGCAAAGGCTGCTTCATTTACAATAGGTGACGTAATTAAAAACGAAAAAGTTAATCCTAAAGGAATACCGGCCTCAACAAATCCTATAAAAATAGGGACAGAGGAGCAGGAACAAAAGGGCGTAACAATTCCTAACAATGCCGCCATAATGTTTCCTTTAATACCGCTGAATCTTTCTAATATTTTCTTTGTTCTTTCCGGGGGAAAATAACTGCGAATATATGAGATACCAAAAATCATAATACCCAGCAAAATAATTATTTTTATCGTATCATAAAAGAAAAAATGTATACTGGAACCTAAGGCAGTCTCCATAGAAATTCTAAATACTTTTTCAACTAATAATTGAATTAGTTTATCTAGCCAAACAAACATAGTCCTCATCTCCTGATTATGTGTCATTTTTTGCATTCTGTATATTTATATGCGCATATCCTTATATAAATATATTACTAGTATACTCCTCTGTCAATGTTTTTGTGAATCTAAATTTTTCTAAACCAAAATATAAAACACCTCACAAAATCACCTAATTGTGAGATGTTATTCCAGCAAATCTACTTTAACCGTGATTTTTAATATTTCACTTAATATCATTTTTGTCACTTGTAATTTATATTCTCGCTCCTCTATTTTAAAAATTCTTTTATCTACTACTTGTATAATTAGATCTGCATCAATATTCTTAACTTCTTTTCCTAACAAGGACTTATACTTTTCCTTGATATTCTTTTGGATGTCAATTTTATCTATTTCGTCCCCTTCAAAGATAAGTATGATCTCTATATCCTTCAGTAAAATATTTTTATTATTGATTGTATTTTCTAATTTCTCCAAGCGGGCATCTTTGTCTTGAATAGTGTTTTCCAGATAAGCAATTCTCTGATGGTACATATCCATTCTATAGCTGACAATAACGCATAATAAAGTAGCACCTATTAATATCCCTGTTATTAACCCCGCCATAAAGCACACATTAAATTTAAAACCTTTCCTTTTTAATTGTGCCATAGCTCACCGCACCTTTGAATTAACTTGATAACACTATAACCCATATTAGCTCCTAAGAGAGCAGTCAGTACATGTATAGCCTGCTTAATAATAGATTTGAATTCCCCTTCAAACAGTCCTTTTTCAATAGCAGCAAAAGAAGAAAATGTATCACCCAAGGCAATGGCCATGGCCCATATCTTGATGGAACCGGCAATATTCAGCATAGTTTTCAGAGGGGGATGATTAGTTATAATGGCTGCTATTCCTGCAAAAATACTAGCCCCTATCACTACCCCAAAAGCCACTAAAAAATTTTGTACCATACTAATATACAGAGTAGTCACTCTCATCACCTTATATCATCAGTATCTCTTAATAAAGGTATGAGGCCGCCCTTGTACTTATGTGAAGTACCGCTATGCTTTTGCACGTAAATAATGATACTATAGAATATAGTAGTGAGAATATTCAGTTCTTAAATGATACGAGGGATTAAACATGAAAGATAGAACCATATTTATCTGTATTGTAGTAATTAGTCTACTGGGAAACATTTATTTCAAATTTACTTTTACTAATCTGCAAAAGCTGGAAAACCAACGCTATATGAAGGCTTGTCTTGCCTATACCAGTAACATTTCCTCTTACATAAAGAGCCTTGATGATTATTTACAAGAAAAAGATGTATCTTACGAAAACAGAACTAGGATAAGCGTACAGAGTAAAGCTATAGGCATCTACTCCCAACAGCTTTATCATTATTGGGCATATCATGAGCTTTATGATTATATGAGTAGGGATATTAAAGAAGTTAAGTTTAAACAAGCAACAAAAAAACTCCAGGATATAGCTTGGCAAATCTCGTTTTTAAATAATCAGGACACCAAGGAATTAATTAAATCACAAGAACACCTGCTTCCCACATTAAAAAAAGTAGTAGAACTTAACGCAGAGGAACTTAACAAGAGTATAGGAAATGTCAAAAGCCATGCTGCAATTTAGGATTTCTCCTAAAAATCGCTGCATGGCTTTTCTATAATCATATATATCTATTGAACAATTATTCACTGACACAATTGTTTAATTGTGCTACCACATCATTTAATCTCTCGGTAAGACTTGCTAATTCTTGAGACGAATCATTTATACAATGTATCCCGGAATTAATCTCTTCCATTTCCGCAGAAGTTTGCTGGCTTGTGGCGGAAATATTGTCTAAGGTATGTTCCATTTCTACTTTATTTTCTTCTACTATATTCAAGGATTTGTTTATTTCTACGGATTTATTATTTATAGCAGCCACCGATTGGTGAATACCTGTAAAAATCTGTTCTGTTTTAATAATTATTGCAGTTTGCTCCTCATTACTCCCTTTAAAAGAGGCCATCTTGGATACCGTCTCTTGAGAAACGTTTTGCATCCCTTCGATTACTCTCTTAATTTCACCGGTAAATTCTCCTGATTGTTCTGCCAGCTTCCTTACCTCTTCAGCTACTATGGCAAAACCTCTCCCATGTTCCCCGGCCCTTGCTGCTTCAATACTGGCATTAAGGGCTAACAGGTTGGTTTGTTCTGCAATAGAGTTGATAGTGTTTGTTATATCACTAATGCTCGTAGATTTTTCCTGTAAATCCAGGACTTTTTCTTCCATTTCCTTCATTAACTCATTATTATCTTTATTTTTATCTCTGAGTTGGGAAATTATCTGAGTTCCTTCTTCATTTGACTTTTGTGAATCCTGACAGATAGCATATATTTCTTTGGAACAATCAATAAGGTGATTTAAATTATGAGAAAAGACTTCCATGATCTGTACATTGGTTTGAGCATTCTCCGCTTGATTTGCTACGCCTCCCGTAGCCTCATCTATGGCACTGGATATTTCTTTAATGGAATTGTCATTATTACTGCTTATGGTGGATATCTGATTACTTAATTCTACCAGAGAGTTTATGATACTTGAGATAGTTAGTTTTAAGCTATCACTTTTTCTCTTAGCTTCTTCTACCATGTTATCTATTTCATTTTGTTTTTCTTCCGCCATAAATCTCGCGTCATTTAAGATCATATCTCTAAAAATATGTAAGAATATAAAGACTGTCAGGCCATTCATCACTACTTGCGGTACTAAGAGGGTTCTGAAAAGTAACGTTAATGTTTCCATGAAAGTTTTGCCGTCTAATGTGCTTAACACTGGTACTATTGTGATATGCACTACTTCCCATAGGCCGCCGAAAAGAGTCCAATAAAAGATATTCTTGACGGTTATATTTTGTGATTTAAAATCTTTTTTCCAAACTACAAAAGAAGCGATAGCACCTGCCAATATCGTTGCCACCGTACAGGGTAAGGCTGTCCACCCTCCCAGGGTATATCTGTAGATGGCACCTAAACCCGCAACAAGCATTCCTGCAACAGGCCCTCCTATAATAGCAGAAATTACAGCAAATGCAGACCTAACATTAGTTTTTCCACCGCTAATTTCTATAGCGTATTTTGAGGTTAAAATCATAGGAATTAAGAATAATACTGTAGCCAGAATAATTAAGTATATTTGCTGCTTTTTCTCCTTATTGAGTAATATTCTTGTTATACTTTTCGATCTGGTAAGTAAATAAACTATACTAATTGATACTAAAATAATTATTAACAATCTTACTATGGCACTCATACCTTCACATCTTCTCCTTTTAGTTGAGTAAATGAAATTTTCTAGTCTAGTAGAATTAATACCTCCATAAAATAATCGATTTAAGTATACCTTATTCGACAAATACCGGTATTTTCCTTTAAATTTTGCTAAAATATGGACAAGTACACCCTGTATACTTCTATAGGAAGTCTTAAAAAGCGTGAATCCAGTACTGACGGAGTACTCGATCCACGCTTTTTGCTTTGTTTAATCAACACAGCATTTTTTTGTTTTCCATACCCATTTTATTAATATACAACCCTGAGTTACTAGGCTCAAAATTCTAAATGCAAATTATTTAGAATTTTATGTGTAAATTAAGAAAATATTGTAAATTGTTGTTTCTAAGTTGTAAACAACATGTATGTAAAGTACTACCATCACCTTATTATCCTTTTCATTTTTTTATAATAACTCATAAGAAGGGAGGTATAGAAACATAAAATAAAAAGTTACAAGGCAAAAAAATGGCAAATGTCAGGAATGAACTAAAGTAAGGAGAAGGTGATTTTTATGAATAATCAGACTTTTAAGAAGTATTTTTTGTTATCAGTGATTGCCTTAGGGGCAGGTGTTATCTACAAAGTAGCTTATATGAAAGAAGCTTTTTATGCTGCTATGTTAGCTGGATTTAATATCACTAATACCCAATTGGGAACCATTAGCTCCATCTATGGTACTGTAGCTCTAATAAGTTATTTTCCCGGCGGTATACTAGCGGACAAAGTTTCCTATAAAAAGTTGCTGGCATTTTCATTCCTATCAAGTGGTGTGTTATCCCTGTGGTGTTCGACAATGCCCTCCTATGGGACGGTAAAGTTAATATTCGGCCTGTTTGGTATAACTACTATCCTAACTTACTGGTCAGCATTTGTAAAAACCATACGTTCCTTAGGAAGTGACGAGGAACAAGGCAGGATGTTCGGGCTTGCGGAAGGCATCCGGGGAATCAGTGGATTAATTGCAAGCTTTATAGTTATGGGAATTCTTGAAATTGCTACAAGTGAAATTGGTGGCATGCAGGGAACTCTTATTTTTTATGGCGTAATTTATATTGTAGTTGGTATAGTTACTATGATTATGTTACCTAACCCCGAAAAAGACGAAACTACAGAGAATAGTTTAAACTTTTCAAATGTGATCAAAGTTATGAAATTAAAAGGTACTTGGCTAGTATGTGCATTAGTATTCTGTTGGTATATGGTTTACACCACCACATCTTATGCAGTGCCTTACCTAACCAATGTTTTCGGAGTATCCTCTATCGCCCTTAGCACTTTAAGCATTATTCGCGCTTATGGTATTGGTATCCTTGCAGCTCCTGTTGCCGGATTTGTGGGTGACAAAATAGGTTCCTGTTCAAAAGCCTTGGCATGGGCTTCAATCGTAGGTTTTGCAATGATGGTTGCTTACCTGGTTACTCCCACTGATCCTAAATATGTTATGATTCCCATGGCCCTGACTCTACTTTTCAGCTTTGTTGTATTTGCAGCACGCGGCATCTACTTCTCCCCCATGGCAGAGGCTGGAATCCCCCTAGCATTAACTGGTGCAGCTTCCGGCTTAATTTCAGTACTTGGCTACTTACCTGATATGTTTATTTTCAATGTAATGGGTAGTTGGTTAGATAACTATCCAGGTGCGCAAGGTTTTCATTATATATTTATCTTAGCAGCTGTTTTTCTCATACTGGCTACTCTCATAGGCTTTTATATCTATCGGTACGGTAAAAAACTAAAATCACAAAAAGCATCTGCTGTAGCAAAATAAAGACCAACGTGTAAATTTACATGCATCTAAAGAAGTTTGAAAGTAATTGT
Organism: Clostridia bacterium; assembly: GCA_018433015.1. Taxonomy (GTDB): domain Bacteria; phylum Bacillota; class Peptococcia; order DRI-13; family SV3-B141; genus SV3-B141. The sequence continues at coordinate 32,149 of JAHDSB010000102.1, forward strand.
TAAAGATATATTGCATTATCTTTCAACTATATCTATAAGGAAGGTGTTTATTTTGAAACGCTATAATTTTGATGAGCAACACTCTATGAAAAATACTGCCAGTTGGAAATGGGACAATGAAGGTAGAGATGTTAATTATCCCCTGGGGGTAGCAGATATTGATTTTCGCCCGCCAGAGGAAGTCATTGAAGCTGTAGTAAGCAAAGCTCAGCAAGGAAACTTTGCATATGGCGTACAGTCACAGGAATTCAGCAACTCTATCGTAAACTGGTACCATAAACGTCACGGAGCATATGTAGAACCGGAATGGACCAGCTACTCCCCTGGCCTAATTACAGCGCTGAAAATGCTTTTAGAAGCTGTCACACATGTGGGAGATAACATAATAATCCAATCTCCCGTATACTTTAACTTCAGTTTGATCATCACTCGCAACGGCAGAAACGTGGTAGAAAATCCTCTCATCTTAGAGGATAATCATTACCGTATTGACTTTGAAGATTTAGAGAAAAAGGCATCCGACCCACGTACTACCATGATGGTGCTCTGTAACCCCCATAATCCCATTGCTCATTCCTGGTCAGAGCAAGACCTTCGCCGGATAGCAGATATTTGCAATAAACATCATGTTTTTATGGTCAGTGACGAAGCCCACAGCGATATTTTGTTTAATGGGCAAAAACATATACCACTTTTTACTCTATCGCAAGAAACTGCACAAAATAGTGCATCAATGAACTCAGCAGGAAAAACTTTTAATACCAACGGATTGTATACTTCATACACCATTATTCCCAATTCCCAGATTCACGAAGCTTTCAATAACGCCTATGCAAATCATCATTTTGATTATAACATGCTGGGCGGTCCCGCACAGATTGCCGCTTATACATATGGCAATCAATATGTGGACGAAATGTTAGAATACTTATGGAAAAATATCGTTTACCTGCGTGACTTTCTCCAAGCAAATATGCCGGAAGTAAAGATGATTAAACCAAATGCCACCTATCTAATGTGGTTAGACTTCCGGGCATGGGGTATGGATAACAAAGAACTGGCCGAATTTTTCAAATCCGCAGACGTTTCAATAAACAGCGGAGACATTTACGGCAGTGCGGGAAAAGGATTTGTACGTTTAAATGTGGGCTGTACCCATCAGATATTAATTGAAGCATTGGAAGCAATTAAGAAAAGATATGATGAAGGACTAAAAATATCTGTTAAATAAAGCTATCAGAAACGTAGTTGGAATATTTCCCAACTGCGTTTCTACAATTTAACCGTTCTTTCTTATGATAAAATAAAATTGTATAATTTTTTATACTAAGGAGAGCAAATTATGGCACAAATTTTGATTGTGGAAGATGACCAGTCAATCGCAAATTTAATTAGAACACATCTGACCTTCGCCGGACATGAAGCAAGCATAGTTTCTAATGGAAGAGACGCAGTAGAATTGATTCAAGAAGAACTATATGACATGGTTATACTTGATTTGATGCTCCCTAAGCTGGATGGTGAGATAGTAATGGAGCATATCCGTAAGTTACCCATATCCATCATTGTTGTGTCAGCTAAATCTAATCTTTTTGACCAAGTTAAACTACTGCGCATGGGGGCAGATGACTACATAACAAAACCATTTGAAAGTGTAGATTTGATTGCCCGCGTTGAAGCTGTACTGCGCCGATACAAACCTGCCAATCAAACTCTCATGTTCCGAGACATCACAATAGATGAAAACCGGCATAAGGTTAACAAAGGTAATGCGAAAATTTCTCTCACCCCTAAGGAATTTGAACTGCTTGTACTATTTTTAAAAAACAAAGGAAACGTGATGACACGAGAAGAAATTCTCGCAAATATCTGGGGATATACCTTTGCAGGAGGTACCCGCACAGTAGATATTCATGTACAAAGACTACGTAAAAAATTAAATTTAAATAATTTTCTTAAAACAGTAGTAAAAATCGGTTATATCTTAGAAGATAGCGAGTAGACATTATGATTTATAAAATGAAGCTGTGGCAGAAAATTTTTGTAAGTTCATTTTTCATTAGTATCCTTTTATTAGGCTTTTGTGGTATTTTTACAACAGTTTCTGCCCATCGTCTTAATTTAGAAAAAGAATATGCTTTTACAAAACAGTTAACTAATCAAATAGTATGCACATTGACGGAAAATCTCCAGACCGAGGCAAAATCAATAAAACATGCGGGGGACCTTTTAGATCAAATTCAGAAAAAAACAGTGCCCCCCTATATTTTCATCCAATTAAAAGATGGAAAAAAGTTGATTTATGATGGGTTGGGAAAAGCTCCAGAACCTTTACGTTATGATTTTGGTTACAAAATCACCATGGGAAATGTTTACACACAAACTATTCAAGATTCAAATCATCTTTTTATCGAAAAACAATTTCCTTTTTTCGGCAAAATGTATACCTTAGTGCTAATCAATAATTTAGAACAGATATACGATATGTGTAATACACAGCTAAAAACTTTGTTTCTTTTATGCGGAATACTGTCACTAGTTTCCGCGTTAGTTATGATTATTATCTCATTTTTGATAACAATTCCCATTAAGAGAATGAATGAAGCTGTTGCAGTAGTAACATCCAATTACTATTCCTATAGACTGCCTGTTACCAGCGCAGATGAACTTAGTGAGCTTTCCGGCAACTTTAACACAATGTGTGAAGCAATTGAAAACAACATTAAAAATTATAAGCTAGCCATTGATAATTTTACCCATGAAGTTAAATCACCACTAACCTCTATCATTGGATATGCTGAAATACTACAATCTCCACAGTGTGATGAGCAAACTAGAAAAGAGGCCGTTAACTATATTTTGAACGAGGGAAAACGTTTGAATTCCCTTGTACGCAAGATTATGGGATTCCTCGTAATCGAAACCGATCAGCTGGATAAGAAAAGAATCTTAGTAGCTGATATGGTGCATATGGCATGTATGTCTGTACAGATGAAGGCAGATATGAAGAATATCAAAATTAAGCATGATATTTCAGATAAAATCTATATGTATGGTGATGAAGAACTTCTGGTAACTTCGGTGGTGAACTTTTTAGACAATGCAATTAAGGCTTCCAAAGAAAGATCTAAAATTCTTATTGAAGTTTCTCACCAAGATTTCGCACTTTCAGAACTGATTATACGTGATTTTGGAAGCGGAATTCCGCAACAAGAACTTAATAAAATTACTGAATTATTTTATATGGTAGATAAATCCAGGAGCCGTACACACGATGGTGTGGGACTTGGGTTATCTATCTGTAAAGCAATTATACAGGCACATAAAGGGCAACTATTCATTGAAAGTAAAGAAGAGAAAGGTACAACCATGCACATACAGTTTCCTTATCTTGGTTACCAACGCATGGAAAAAGCTACACTTGACCTATTTTCATCTACTTAAAGGAGTTTGCTATGAAAGCACTGCAAAATGCAAAAAAAGTTGGTACATTTGCCATAATTACCTGTGGTATTGCAATTATTTATGAACTACCCTATTTAAGGAACAGTTTTTATATTCCCATGTGTCAGACATTCAACCTTACCAATCAAGAATTTGGTATGCTCTCCAGTATATATTCTATCGTTTGCATGTTTGCTTATTTTATCGGAGGTATCTATAGCGACAGAATATTTTCTCGTTGGCTTTTATTTCTGCCTTTTTTAGGGACGGGTTGTGTGGGATTTTGGTTTTCCACCTTTCCCAGTTACGCTTCTTTACAAGTCATTTATGCCTTATTAGGAATTACAACAGTTTTTACTTTTTTTTCGTCAGCTATCCGGATGCTACAAGATCTGGGTGATAGTGATGAACAGGGAAGGATCTTTGGCTTCATGGAAGGTGGAAAAGGGATTGTAGTAGGGATTGCTTCTTTAGTTATGGTTGTTCTCTTTGAATCGCTAGGTGGTGGAAAGTTCGGATTTACCTGGGTAATTCGAATATATGCAATACTAAATGTTATTATTGGACTAGGAATCATATTACTACTCCCAGACGATAAAAAAACTTTCCAAAATAATGTCCCTATATTTACACAAATTAAGACAGTCCTCTCTATCCCAAGTATTTGGATCATGAGTATCATTGTATTTACAGCTTATTCTGTCTACGCAATTATGAGCTTTATTCCGCCCTATATGGTTAAGTTTTATGGAATTTCTGTAGAAACTAGCACCCAGATAGGCGCATTCAGAAATATTATACAAATTTTAGGCGCATTTACAGGTGGATTTTTAGCAGATAAGATTCGTTCCAGTACCAAAGTAATTTTATGGAACTTCTTTACAATTATCTTTGGATTAACAGTATTTTTAATGCTCCCGAGAAAACCCTCCTTATTTTTTCTGTGCATTCTAAATTTTGTCTTTTTAGCTGTGACAATCTATGCCATTAAAGGATTGTACTACGCCATCATTGATGAAGGTAAAATTGACCGTTCAATGACAGGCTCCGTCTCAGGAGTCATCGCCTGTGTGGGATATTTTCCAGACGTATTCATATACACCATGATTGGTTCGTGGATTGATAAAGGAATCGAAGGTTACAATCTGATGCTTAAATATGGTATATTAATGTGCCTAATCGGGGCTGCAACAAGCGTTATCTTATTAAAACTAGTAAAAACAAAAGAGAATTTTTCTTAGAGCCGACTTTTTCCTAGATAACTTCATATCCTCAAATTAAGTAGATATTTGCTCATAGAATCTACTGAGAGAAAAAGCATGGATGAAGTACTAACGTACTTCATCCATGCTTTTTCTATATCATCCCTATTATTATCTTCTCTGAGCTTTAAAGAGTAGGATATATATTATTAACTACGGGCAATTCTTTATCCTTATTTAAGGCTCTTAGCAAGATATCCTTCATCATAACAGGGCTATTTATAAAGGCATCCTTAGTGGAACCGGCTAAATGGGGTGTCATAGTTAAATTATCCAGTCTTAATATCTCCTCCTGAGGAGATATGGGTTCTACATCAAAGACATCTAACGCCGCTCCCATTATTTTTTTATCTTTAAGAGCCGTAATTAGTGCCTTTTCATCCACAAGCCCTGACCTTGCTGTGTTAACTAACACAGCATTTTTTTTCATTAAATTGAGCTCTTTTTCACCAATTAGATGATAAGTATCCTCAGTTAATCTGGCATGAACCGTTACTATATCTGCTTCTTTCATAAGTTCTTCCAGGGAAACAATTTTTACCCCTTGGTATTGACCTTTAAAATATGGATCATAAGCAATAATGTTGCTGCCAAAGGCTTGTAAATATCCGGCAACCAACTGTCCTATATGACCAAAACCAACTATTCCGATGGTCTTGTTATATAATTCGGGAATCCCTCCACTATTAGGGAAATCTTTTCTCCATTCTCCCTTATTTAAAGCACTATTACTTCGAGCGATATTCCTTGTTTCACTTAGGATCATGCCTACAGCAAATTCAGCAACGGCCCGGGCATTTCTCCCGGGGGTATTTAGTACAGAAATATTTTTTGTTGCGGCATAATCACAAGCAATGTTCTCCACTCCTCCTCTTAAAGCACAGATCACCTTTAAGTTTTTAGCTTTATCAATTAGCTGCTTAGAGACCGGCGCAAATTGGACCACAATGATATCATATTCCTCAATATTTTTTAAAAGCTCTGCCGGCAATTCTACCGCTCCCGGCCCCTTCTGCTCTACCAGAAGATTATCCTTTTGCAACTCTTCTAGAGAATCATGTTTCCATTCTCTAACATTAACTTTAATACCTTTTTCTGCTAACTCTCTTAATCCTTTTTCCATTACTTCACCGGGTATGAACCTATCTCCAATGGCAAGTAGTTTCATTTTTAAAATCTCCTTTTATGCTCTGTTTTCTGACATCACCATAGCTATTTTATCGATAATTGTTTTTCTCAAGGAATCTTTAATAGGCTTAAAGGCCTTATCGGGTAAAGGATCTATTCTCTTTTCCAGCTTAGCTGCTTCTTTTAACCCTGCAAACATGGCTATTCTTAAATCAGCATAAAGGTTTACTTTGGTTATGCCATTTACGATAGCCTTTTGTACTTGATCCAGGGGTGTGCCTGAACCCCCGTGGAGTACCAAAGGAACAGGGCTTACTTTATTTATTTCTTTCAATCTTTCAATCTTTAAATCGGGAGTAGCTACATAAACTCCGTGGGCTGTACCTATTGACACGGCCAGGCAGTCTACCCCTGTTTTCTCCACAAAATCAACAACGTCTTCAGGTTCGGTCAATTGCGTTTCTCCCGCACTACTGCCATCCAATTCTTTACCTGCCACATGACCTAATTCAGCTTCCACAGAAACTCCCTTTTCCTTAGCAAGTTCCACTACTTCTTTTGTCTTTTTGATATTCTCCTCATAAGGCAGCATGGAGCCATCATACATAACTGAGGTAAAACCATAGTCTATAGCTCTTTTAACAAGCTCAATATTAGTGGCATGATCCAGATGTAAAGCTATGGGGATTGTATATTTTTCTGCTACGCCCTTTATTACAGCTGTAATATAGTCCATTCCTTTCCCCTGTAAATCATGTTCTAAGGCCATTAAAATGACGGGGGATTTTTTTTCTTCACATGTATCCAGTATCGTTCTTATTAAGATATCCTCTGTACAATCAAAAGCAGGTACAGCATATTTTTCTTGTCTGGCCTTGTTAAGCATATCTCTTAAATCTACTAACATCTTTATTCCTCCTTTACCGCATTAACATTCCGCCGGTGGCATCTATGGTAGCTCCGGTGATGTAGCTGGCGGGTTCTGACACTAAAAATGTGGAGATTTTAGCTATATCCTCCGGTTTTGCTACTCGTCCCAGGGGTATTCTGTTCATATAATACTCTTGCTTATCATGCAAAGCTTGCTTAGTCATATCTGTTTCTACAATGCCTAAAGCGATAGCATTTACATTGATGCCCAGCTTGGCTACCTCTCTCGCCATGGAAACTGTCAGTGAAACTACACCCGCTTTACTGGCAGCATAATGGGCATGCCCGGTAGTTGAACCATGAAAAGCTGCCTGGGAAGTAACATTTAGTATTTTTCCACCCTTCTTTGCTGCCATCAGCTTTTTAATAAAAGTCTGGCTTGTTAAAAAGACAGAAGTCAAATTTACCTCCAGGGTTTTATTCCATTCAGTCAAGGGTATATCCTGAATCCAGTTGCTGGGCCATATACCGGCATTATTCACAAGAATATCCAAGGTACCTAGCTTGCTGTAGGCTTCTTCTACCAAACTCACACTATCTTCTGAATTGGCAAGATCAGCTTGGATGGCATAAGCTTTGCATCCCCTTGCTTCTATTTCCTTCACAAGCTGTTGCGCTGCATCAGCACTTTTGTTATAGTTGACTGCTACATTTACGCCTTCTTTGGCAAGTTCCAGGGCAATGGCTCGCCCCACTCCCCTGGACCCACCTGTAATCACTGCGTTTTTGTTTTTTAAATTAAAATCCATGAAATTCACCTCTTAGAGCTTTTTCCAAATAGGAGTTAAGGCCTCAATTGTTTCTTGATAGAGGCTATATTTCTTTTCATATATTTCCTTACATTCTTTATTAGGCATACAAGTATAAGCTACATTAACCATGGAATTGGCAGCACTATCAAAGGAATCAAATACTCCCGTAGCAATTCCTGCACAAATAGCTGCACCCAATGCTCCCAGTTCTGTGCTGGTGGTTACTTCAATAGGTAGCTGTAATACATCTGCAAAGATTTGAACCCATTCCTTGGATTTTGCTGCTCCTCCGGCTATTCTTGCTGCTTGGGGCCTATCTCTGTAAGCCAATAATTTATCAATATGGGCCCGGTGACAAAAAGCCACGCCTTCATAAATGGCCCTTAACATATGGGCTTTAGTGTGCCAGCCATTTAAACCTAAGAAACAAGCTTTAGCATCGGCATCAACATTTGTCCCATATAAAAAGGGTAAAAAGATAATATTGGATTTATCCGGTGCAATACTGGCTACCATTTCATTAGCAAAATCATATACGCTCTTATCCTTATTCTTACTCATTTCCTTTTCATATTTCATGAAATCTGTAACAAACCATTCCAAATTACTGGCGGAAGTGGGACTGGCTTCAGTGGTAAGCCAATAGCCCTCCATGCAGTATATGGAAGTCATGAATAACTCTCTGGATACTACAGGTTTCTTACTTATGTATTCATTAATGCTCCATGTGCCGGCTATCATACATAGTTTTTCTTCTTCCGTAATACCGGTAGCAATAGCTGAGGAATCAATGTCAAATAAACCGCCGGCTACGGGAGTGCCTTCCGCAAGGCCCGTTAATTCTGCAACCTCTTTAGTAACTTTTCCACATATCTCTGCTGAGTATTTAATAGGGGGAAGCTTCTCTTTAATATTCTCCAGTCCGAATTCTTTTAAGAGTTCCAAATCATATTTAACATCCCGCACATTCATTAAATTAGTTCCGGACATATCTGTAATTTCCGCATAAGGCACACCTGTTAGCTTAAACCTGATATAATCTTTGCACATAAATACCCATTTAGTCTTTTCCAGAACTTCCTGCATATTATCTTGAAACCAGGCTAAAAGAGGTACAGGCTGTCCTGCCCAGATGGATTGCATAGTTTTGGGCAATACCCTGTCAAAAGTTCCATCACCATACCATTTTGCTACATAATCTTTGGCTCGGGTGTCTGTAGAAATAATCCCGTTATAGGCCGGATTACCCTCTTCATCCACAAGGTACATACCATTACCATGACCCGTAGTGGCTACCCCTACTATATCTTGGGGATTCACCTGGGCCGACTCTATCACATTTTTTATGGATTTAACATTTGCCATCCACATTTCATCCATATTTCTTTCTGTGAAACCCGGTTTGGGCATCAACATCTCTGTTTTGCAGCTTGAAACGGCAATCTCTTTACCATTGGTGTCATAAAGAGCAGCCTTAGACATGGTGCCACCATTATCAATTCCCAATAAATATTGCATTAACCTTTACCTCCCTCTCTAGTTTTAATTACATAAATAACTCAGCTAATTTAATTAAAATCCAGCCCAGTGGTGTTGTTGCTCCTCCCACCATATTGGCCATTTGTGTTGAACCGGAAACCCCTTCCGGCAAAGCAACATTAGCAAGCTTAGCGGCTTCCGTATAATAGGGGGCAATGCTGCTTCCGGCATAGAGAACAAGGGCTAAAACAAACAGTGAAGTTATAAACATTCTTACTAAGTTCTTTTTACAGTAGGGAGTAATCATAGGAATTAAGAAAACCAAGGAAGCCAAATCTACAAAGGGTAATACTTTGTTTCCCGGAAGAACAACTGCCAGAAACAAGGCAGCGGGAATCATCAGTAAACCCGTAGCCAAAGCGGCGGGATCACCAATTAATAAAGCAGTATCAAGCCCTATGTAAAACTCTCTGTCGGGGAATTTTTTCTTTAAACTGGCTTCTGCAGCGTCTCTTACGGTTACTAAACCTTCCACCAACACATTGATCATAGCAGGTAATAAAACCATAACTGCTGCAACTTTAATTGCTAATGATAAGATGGCCGAAATATCTAATCCCGCCAATACCCCCAGGAGAGCACCCAAAATAGTTCCCAGGGTTAGTGGTTCTCCCATAACACCAAATTTCTTAGTTATTTTATCAGGATTAGCATCAATATCCCTCAATACGGGAATTCTTTCAATCAGCCAGTTTACAAAGATTCCTACCGGGACATAAACTGCTGACGTGGCATGAGCAAATGAAACCCCTTTTAAATCATAGGACTCCTGAATTTTAGCTGCAGTTTTATCAGCGATGAATAGAACAATTAAGAAATTAATTAAGGCGCCAATTGTTGCAATAGTGATACTATTCGTCACAGCATAAATAACTCCGCCTGTTAATAAAAAGTGCCAATAATTAAAGATATCAATATTTACTGTTTTGGTCATTTTCAACAATAATAACAGAACATTTATCAAAAGAGCTCCAAATACTACAAAAGGCACGATGGGCGAACCCCATCCTATGGTGGCCCCTACAGGCCAACCTGAATCTACAACAGTGAGATTAAGACCAAACCTTTTAACCATGGCTTCTGCTGCGGGCCCTAAGCTATTAAGTAAAAGTCCAATTACCAGACCAATACCTTCAAAACCTATACCTACCAGCATACCGGCTTTGAAAGCCTTGCCAATTTTTACTCCAAAAGCAATAGCAAGAATAAAAAATATAATAGGCATCATGACAGAAGGTCCCAGGTCAATTAATACTTTGATGATCCACATATGAATATCCTCCTTTTACTTTTCTTGCTTTTTAACTATTAACAACTCCCCTCCTTTCTTAAGAAAAATAAAAAAATTCTACCCAAAGAAGATTACAAAGTAATCTTCTCTAAGTAGAATTCTTGATCACCATTCTACAAACTATTTTGTTTTAACTTTAGTTACCACAAGTCTTCACAACTTGTTGTAATCCCACTAAATCCGGCAGCTAATATTTTTTGTGCAGTTTCTTGCTTATTTATAAAGCCCCCGGCTAGCAAGGGCACGTCTTTAACTTTTCTTAATTCATTAAAAAAATGAGGAGCAAAAAGTGCCGGTAATATCTCGATTGCATCCACCTTAGAGTTGTGTAGCGCTTTTAAACTCATATCATAGGATCTGGAATCTATCAGAAAAAACCTCTGAATTGTGTAAAAACCTAGAGATTTTGCAATATTTACTTTTACTGTGCTGGCTGACATAACCCCATCAACCTTAAACATATCTTTCAAAAATTTGATGCCTGTTTGGTCCTGGGATAGACCCCCTAAAATATCTATATTAACAAAAACTATCTTCCCATATTGGTGGCACTTAGTCACCAAACTTCTTAAATTACCGATATGCGCTTCCGATAAAAATATGATATTTGCTTTGGCCTGTAAGGCCTTTTCTAGATTCTTTAACTTTCTAACAGAAGGAATTATCTTAAAAGTTCCTTCCTTAAACGGTTGAATCATAGCATGTCTCCTTATGTCCATACCTGTAGCGCACATAATTTATTATAATATTTTTAAGAATTTACTGTCAATACTATCCACATGTTAATTATATCACAACTTAACAGTGTCATAGCACCGACGTAGCCAGTGCTATGACAAGGACTCATATATATTCCAATACTTCTGCAGCATGTCCGGCAACTTTTACTTTAGGAAATACCTTTATTATTGTCAAATTATCATCAATAACAAAAGTTGATCTAATAATGCCCATGCTTGTTTTGCCATACATTTTTTTCTCCCCAAATGCTCCATACATTTTAGCAACTTCTTTTTCCTTATCGCTAAGTAAAATAAAGGGCAATTCGTGTTTATCTCTAAATTTCTGGTGGGAAGCAATACTATCAGGGCTAACACCCAGTATAACTGCACCTTTTTCTTGGAATTGGTTATAGTACTCTTTAAACCCCAACGCTTCTTTAGTACAACCACTGGTATTATCTCGTGGATAAAAATATAACACTATAAACTTACTCTTGATCTCAGATAACTTGACCACATTACCTTCAGCATCTTCTAAAGCAAACTCCGGTGCCTTTTGGCCTTCTTGCAGCATATTAACAACTCCTCGTACAAGAAATTCCTAACTTTCCTATTGCTAATAGTATCTCTTAATATTTTGTTAATTGGATATATTATACCTGGCTTTATATGCTTTTGCCTAGATGTGTATTAATAAAAGTACAAATTTCCTCCATAGCTTGCTTAGCTTCGGGAAAAAGAGGAGTCATGGCCGGATAACAATGAAATAAACCTTCACCTACTCTTAATGTTACATCTACACCGACTTTTTTAGCCTTTTCTGCAAAACATATAGCATCATCACGTAAGGTTTCATCTCCACCAGCATAAATAAGTATAGGTGGCAAACCAGAAAGCTCTCCATAAAGAGGAGATATATATGGTAGCTCTAAGCCATAGTCTCCTGCATAATTTTTACCAAAAGCTTGGGCAGAACCTTCAGGAGCTAAACATATCTTAGCTTTAGTTTTATAGGATTCTCCTGTACACTTAAAATCCGTTACAGGGGAATAAGCAACTGCTGCTGCTGGAAGAGGGATACCTTGGTCCCTGAGCTTAAGTAACATAGCTAAACACAACCCCCCTCCGGAGGAATCTCCTACGAAAACAATTTGGGAAGGAGAAACACCATTATCCAATAAAAACCCATATGCCGCTAACGCATCATTTAGTGCTGCAGGGTAGGGGTGTTCAGGAGCAAGACGATACTCAAATAGTAATGCTCCTACTTTACTATTTTTAACGAACTTAGCTACTATGGAGCGATGTGCCTTACATGAACCGGATACATATCCACCGCCATGAAAATATAAAATTGATTTGATTGATTTATCTATTTTTGTTTGGGCAGGTAAAATCCATTCAGCATAGAGTCCATCTATATTAACAGACTCTATTTCCATGCCCTCTGGCAGCTTGCCGAACTTTCCAGCTCCTTCTTCAACATCCTTACGAAAACGAAGTATGGCTTCATAGGTATTCCAGTCTATGGTTTCCCTCTTTGATCGAAAGCGTAGCAAATTGCGATTTCTTAGTAAAAATGCTATAAGACGTGCTCGTAAACTCAACATCATTATCCCCCTCTAAAATCATCTCTTTGATTGTTATATTTTAGATAAAGAGTTACAATTAATATATTAGGATATTTTTAGAAATAACTTACCCTTATTTATTGTCTCTTTTTAAAATAATTCTAGCCCCATAATATATCTATATAAAGTTTAGACAGCACCAGCGCAAGTATTTTTAATTATTTATATTTTTTTATTAAATTAAATATATTAAAAAGAGTAGATAAATACGTTTGTTAACGTGATTAACAGTTATGATAAATTTCAAAGAAAGAAGGTATGTTAATGTCTTATTCACCATCTTTAAGCTCCGGATTCACTTTCGCCAAAAACCGCAGCACTTTTATCTCGCCCCAATCGGGCATGTGTTCCTTTTGTACCGCAGATTGCAATGGCACTTGTGAAATAGCACAGGCAGCTGTCTTGGGAGCACAAACTGTTTACCCCATGACAACAGGAAATAACCAAATTGCTTCGGAAAAAGACTACCCTATTGATTTTTCCCATTTCAATATCAATGGTCGTGTTTTTGGTGCGCAAGGTGTTCCGGAAACTTATGAAGATGCCACAATTTTCAATGTGGATATTGAACGCACCTATGGAACATTAAATCCTGTAAAAATGGCCATGCCCCTTATCCTCCCTGCCCTTATTAAACTAAATTGGGAAGATTATTTCGCCGGGGCCGCCATGGCAGGGATAACTTGCGTCATTGGCGAACATGCCCGCAATAATGAACCTAATTTAAAGATAAAAAACGGTAAAATTGTAGATTTCCCTTTACTAGGTAAAGCCCTTGATAGTTTCCGTAAATATTATCGCGGCTACGGACAAATAGTTTTACAATGTAATATTGAAGATGCTATGCTTGGTGTCCCTGAGATTGCCCTACAGAAGTATGGTGCAGAAGCTATTGAAATCAAATTTGGACAAGCAGCGAAAGGAACACAGCCTGTTATACGTCTAAAAGATCTTGATACTGCCTTAAAATCTCAACAAATGGGAAATATTGTTCATCCTGATCCCAGTGACCCAGATGTACAAAAAGCTTACAAAGATGGGGTTTGTCCTAATTTTTATAGTTATAGTAGATTACCTCTCTGGACAAAGGAAACTTTACTTAATCATATTAACAATCTAAGGCAATTGGGGGCAAAGAATATATACTTCAAAATGGCAGGCTACGATCGGGTTGATATTGAGAAAGTCCTGCGTATTGCCTCAGAAACCAAGGTTGATATGGTAACCTTTGACGGAGCCGGTGGCGGTAGTGGATACAGCCCTTCCAAGATGATGAACGAATGGTCTTTACCCACCATATGCTTAGAAGATGCCGTTATCCGTATCTGTAAGAAATTAAAAGCTGAAGGCTTACCATTGCCTGCAATTATTATGACAGGTGGCTTTGCCAGTGAAGATCAAGTATTTAAAAGCCTGGCTTATGGCGATGGTCAAGTTTTAGGTGTAGGTATTTGTCGCGCTGCTATGGCCGCAGCCATGACAGGTCAAAAGATAGGAGAACAAATAAAAAGTGGAAATGTACCGGAACAATATAAAAAGTATGGTTCAACGGTGGAGGAAATTTTCACTGATCTTGCCGATTTAAGAGCCCTTTACGGAGTGAAGGCTAATAAATTCTCCCCAGGAGCTATAGGAGTTTTTTCCTATCTAAATAAGATTGCTTTTGGTATTAAACATTTTGCCGCATTAAATCGCAAATTCAACTTAGATCTTCTTGATAAGAGTGATCTTATTCCCCTTACTGCCCAAGCAAGGGATTTAATGCTGGGAAAATGGTTTATAGATTAAGAGGACGTCTGAAATCTTGTGTAAATGGTAATAATAACCAATAAAAAGGAGTGACCATTTATGCAAAATTTACAAGAAGCAACAATCAGAGATTTAGCCAAAAATTGTCGAAGCGTAGAGGAAATTCAAGAGGCTC
>JAHDSB010000029.1 GCA_018433015.1 Clostridia bacterium
ATGGTTAGCTTTGATCTTAGTTGCATGTTTTTGTATATACAAATACTTTAAGCAAGGTCTGGAGGAAAATGCTGATGCAAAGGGAGCAGATACTTGTCGTTGATGATGAAAAAGAAATTAGAGATCTAATTGAAATATATTTAAAAAATGAAGGCTATGATGTGATGAAAGCAGCTAATGGGGAGGAGGCCCTAAACCTCGTAGATAATAATAATTTACAGTTAATTATTTTAGATATAATGATGCCGGAATTGGACGGGATTCAAACATGTCTTAAGATTAGGGAAAAAAGCACTGTACCAATAATTTTCCTCTCTGCCAAAGGCCAGGATATGGATAAAATATACGGGCTTACTAGTGGAGCTGACGATTATGTTACTAAACCTTTTAATCCCTTGGAACTAACGGCTCGGGTAAAATCTCAATTGAGGAGATATTTGTTATTCAATACTAAGGGGGATTTTCTCCAGGAAGATGAAATAATAATAGATGATCTGATAATAAATTCATCTTTGCATCAAGTAAAAGTTGAGGGTAATGAGGTTACCCTTACACCTAAAGAGTTTGCGATTCTGGAGCTTTTAGCGAAAAATAAAGGAATCGTATTTAGCACAAGACAAATTTATGAAAAAGTGTGGCAAGAAGATTTTTTTGAAGCAGAAAATGTGGTAATGGTTCACATCAGAAAGATCCGAGAAAAGATAGAGAAAAACCCCAGAAAACCACGTTATATAAAAACAGTATGGGGAGTGGGGTATAAAGTTGTCTAGATTAGCAGAGCAAATAAGGAACACATTTTCGCTGATAAAAAAGAGGCTTTTTGCAAGTCTCAGATTAGAAATGTTAGGAACCTTTGTAATTTGTGTTCTGATAAGTATGATTGTGTTTTATGCGAGTTCCGTAGTTGTTAGTAACTTTACTAAGCAATTTTATTTTAGCTTTAGTAGTGGTATTACAGCCCTGGATAATGAAGTGGAAGCTATCAAAAAAGAATTAGAGAAGCAAAAAATAAATTTAAATGACAAGGAAAAAATAGCAGAGCTTTTTGCTGCTCATCAAAAACGGCACAAGAATAATAAAATATATTTAACGGATTTGCAGGGAAATATCCTTTATAAAACGAAAAATGGCCGGGAAACAAAAATAGATATATATTATGTAATAAGAAGTATGAGAAGTTATAAAGATTATCAATACTATGATTTTCAGAATTCACAAGATTTTCAATATACGACTCTCTTGCCTGTGGCAGTGGGCGACGATTCTAGGTTTGTGGTGCTTGAAGGATTGCCGGAAGGCACAGTTATCTATTGGAATAAATTAGAATATTATTTTCCAATTCCTTTATTAATGTCAGTAGCTACATTTTTAATTTTGTTTTATATTTTAACGAGAAGAAAAGTACAGTATATTGAGGAATTATCCAATGGTCTTCTGCATATTTCCCGCGGAAACATGAATTATCGAGTAGTAAAAAAGGGCGAGGATGAGTTGAGTTCTTTAGCAGAGAACATTAATTACATGAGTCGTTCTTTAAAGAAAAAGATAGCAGAAGAAAGAATAGCTGAGAAGACTAAGAACGAGCTTATCACTAATGTTTCCCATGATTTAAGGACCCCGCTAACATCTATTATCGGTTATTTAGGGTTGATTAAGGAAGAAAAGTATGAAAATCAAGCTGAATATAATAAATATCTGCACATAGTTTACAATAAAGCAGAAAAATTAAGGTGTTTAATTGAAGACCTGTTTGAGTTTACAAAATTAAATTATAGTGGCGTAGATTTAAACTTACAAACAATAGTATTAACTGATCTTCTAGCCCAGTTGTGCGAAGAATTAACACCATTATTTAAAGAGGAAGAGGTTATCCTTGAGAAGGAATTTTCTAATGATAATATAGTGGTTAAAGTGGACCCCGTTAAAATAGTAAGGGCTTTTGAAAATCTAATGACAAACGCCATCAGGTATAGTTGTAAACCCGGGAAAGTGAGGATTAGCTTAACGAAGGTAGATAACGAAGCAATAGTTGTAGTGCAAAATAGAAGTAAAGATATTCCTCGGGAGGATTTAGTAAAAATATTTGAGAGGTTTTACCGGGTAGATAAATCCCGGTCGGAAAAAACAGGCGGTAGCGGTTTAGGATTAGCTATAACAAAGAGCATTATTGAACAGCATCAAGGAAGCATCTGGGCAGAGTGTGAAAATAATCTGGTGAAATTTTATGTAAAGCTTTGTACTAACAAGTAAATTCCTTTATTATAAATATAGTAAAATATATTTATAATAAAGGGGTAGAGAGATATGTTAGAAATAAGAAGGGCGTCAGCAGATGAAGTGCAAGATAAGGTTGATATCAGCAACTTTGATTTAAATAATACTTTATTTATTTTGGAAAAAGGTAATGTTTTAGGCTATGCTAGCTTTGAGATAAAAGATTTTTATGGTCAATTGATTAAACTAGAAGTAGAAGAGGAATTATTAAAAGATGGCCTAATGAGATCTGTAATCAATGCCATGGATTTTCAAGGTATAGAATATTTTGTAGCGGAAAAAGATGAGAATGAAGGAATTTATAAAATGATCGGCTTTAAAGATGTAGAAAGTGATAATATTTTTGACTTGGAAGAAGGTAGATATATTTATATGGTTGTAAAAGAACTCTTTGAGCATAAGTGTCAAGGCTGTCAACATTAGTTAACAAAGATTTTTTATACAATAAGAATAGATTATTAAAAAAGAAGTATTGTGTTGAGTGCACTCCCTGAGGAGCATTACTGCAGAATACTTCTTTTTTTACTTTATAAATTGATATTTTTCTAATGTAAAGTTAAGATAGGTAGTGAAGGAGGGTAGAAAATTGGAGAAAAAAATATGTAAGGCATTTAAGGCATTAGGTGAACCTACCAGACTTAGAATAATTAAAATCCTGTCTCTGCAAAGTATGTGCGTTTGTGAATTGAGTGAAGTGCTGGATATGTTACAGCCCAGGGTTTCTCAGCATTTAAAAATATTAAGAGAAGTGGAACTAGTTAGAGAAAACAAGGAAGGATATTGGGTGTATTACACTTTAGATAAAGAAAAGCTTCATAGTTTGTGGAATGAATTTATAAGTTTCTTGGATAGTGATTTAAAGAATTTACCGGGTTTTGAAAAAGAAAGCGAAAGATTTTCTAATTTAGCTTGCAATGAGCGGATCAAAACTCAAAAGGAGACCCTGAAAAGAGGCAATACCAAATAAATTATTCGGTCAAAATATCTTCCAGAGCAGAAAAATTTAATATTGATAGGGTATTTTGCTTAAAGGCAATGATTCCCTCTTCTTTCATATTAATAAGTTCCCTTGAGAGAGAGGGTCTGGGAATACCCAGCTGTTCAGCTAGCCCTTTTTTTGTGCCTTTAAGTTGTAGCGCATCTTTTCGTTGCTCATTATATTCTTCCAGAATATAGTGGGCAATTTTTTGTTTAATAGATTTATAAGAGAGGCTTTTTACTTTACTATTCAACATTAAAATCTTGTTTGATAAAAGGGTCATAAAATTACTCAGAAATTGTTCATTATAGCTACAGAGTTTAACAATGTTTTCTTTAGAAATGAACATTATTTCTGTTTTAGCGGAAGAGACAATGGTTGCAGGATAAGCATGGTGGTTGGAAAAAATTACTGCTTCGCCAAAAATATGCCCTGTGGTGAGCCTATTAATTGTAATAATTTTACCCGAGGGATAAATTTTTTGAATTTCTATACTGCCTTTTAAGACAATGCCCAGATGGGAACAATCAGTACCTTCTAGAGCAATTACTTGTCCTTTAGCAAATTGTTTTTGTTTATAACTTATTTCTTGTAGTGTTGAGCTTATTTCAGCATCTTTAAAATTATGAAACAAGATGCAGGTTTTTAAAACCTCAATAATATTCATCTCATAATACCTCCCCAAGAAAAATGATAGTAACATATGTTACCGCTTTTATTTTCCTGTCCATTTATAATGAAGTTAATAAAAGGGGGCGATTTGATGAAAAGAAAAATAGTACACATAGAAGAAGAAAAATGCAATGGATGTGGCTTATGTGTTAAGGCCTGCCATGAAGGTGCTATTGAAATGATAGATGGTAAAGCACGTTTAGTTTCAGATGAATACTGTGATGGTTTGGGTGATTGTTTGCCGGAATGCCCTACAGGAGCTATCTCTATAATTGAAAGAGAAAGTAAGCCTTTTGATGAGGAAGCAGTTAAATTAAGAATGCAAGCAAGAAAAGAAGAAAAGAAAGCGCCGCTGCCTTGTGGATGTCCGGGAACTGCAGCTCAACGTATAAAAAGAGAACAGTCTGATGACAGTATAATTTCTTCCGAAAATAAGAATGATAAGGATGTAGTAAAAGACATGCCATCGGAATTAGCCCAGTGGCCCGTTCAGTTAAAACTGATAAATACAGGTGCCGGGTATTTAGATGATGCTCATATCTTGGTAGCTGCAGATTGTACAGCCTATGCTTATGCTAATTTCCATAAGGATTTTATTAAAGGTCGCATTACAATTATAGGTTGTCCTAAACTGGATGATAATGTTTATTATACAGAAAAAATTACGGAAATATTAAAAAAACATAATATCAAAAGTCTTACCGTGGTTCGAATGGAGGTTCCCTGCTGTGGGGGAATAGTAAATGCAGTAAAGACAGCTATGTTGAATGCCCAGGTTATTGTGCCTTATCGTGAAGTAGTAATAATGACAGATGGTAGGGTAAAGGAGTAAATTCGTTTAAATAAAATACTTTCAATAAATAACGAGTTTTCATTAAGGAGGTATGAATTTGCTTAGTTCCATGTTTTGCTACCAATGTGAGCAGACTATTGGGGGAAAAGGATGTACCAAAGCAGGTAACTGTGGGAAAAATGCGGAAGTTGCAGCTCTCCAGGATCTATTAATCTATGAGTTAAAAGGAATTGGATTTTATGGTCAGAAGCTTCTAGAAAAAGGCGAAAAAATTAATGATGAAGTTCATAAATTTATGGCAGATGCTTGTTTTTCTACCCTAACAAATGTGAATTTTGATCCCGAGAGATTTGTAGAGTATTTAAAAAAAGCTGAAGTAATAAAGGGAGATCTAAGAAAACAAGTAGGAGATATTTCCGGGGATATCCCGGAAGCTGCTACATATAAAGTGCCCGCAACAAAGGAGGAAATGCTAGAAGTTGCGGAAAGAGCTAATATTATGTTAGACCAAACATTGGATCCTGATATCCGCTCACTACGGGAAACTCTTATCTACGGAATGAAGGGAATGGCAGCATATGCCCACCATGCCCATGTCTTGGGATATAAAGATGATGAGGTAAGCAATTTCTTTTATAAAGCATTTTCTGCCATTACAGATGATAAGTTAACTATTGAGGATTTATTTAATTTAGTAATGGAATTTGGTCAGATTAATTACAAATGTATGGAATTATTGGATCAAGCCAATACAGGAACCTATGATAATCCTGTACCAACAGAAGTTATAATCACAAAAAAGAAGGGACCTTTTATCATAGTTTCCGGACATGATTTGAAAGATTTAAAAGAACTGCTTGAACAGACGGAAGGCAAAGGAATAAATATATATACCCATGGAGAAATGCTGCCAGCCCATGGGTATCCTGAGTTGAAAAAACATAAGCATCTTGTAGGAAATTATGGTGGAGCCTGGCAAAATCAGCAGAAAGAGTTTGATGGAATACCCGGATGTATTGTAATGACCACCAATTGTCTACAAAAGCCCCGGGAATCTTATAAAGATAGGATATTTACTACCAGTATCGTGGGCTGGCCTGATGTGGCACACTTAGAGGAAAAAGAAGGTAAAAAAGATTTTACACCTATTATTAATAAGGCCTTGGAATTGGGCGGATGGACCGAAGACGAGTCGGAAAAGAAAATTCTAGTTGGGTTTGGGCATCATGCTACTTTAAGTTATGCTGATAAAATTATTGAGGCCGTTAAAAAAGGAGCAATTAGACATTTCTTTCTCATTGGGGGATGTGATGGGGCCAGACCGGGGAGAAACTATTATACTGAATTTGCAGAAAAGACTCCGCCGGATACTGTAATATTGACACTGGCTTGTGGTAAATACAGAATAAATAAGAAGTTTTTTGGAAATATTGGTGAACTACCTAGACTTTTAGATGTTGGGCAGTGTAATGATTCATATTCGGCAATAAGGATTGCTTTAGCTCTGGCCGAGGCCTTTGAATGTGACGTCAATGATTTACCCCTCACCTTAATTCTATCCTGGTATGAGCAAAAGGCTGTGGGAATTCTCCTGACTCTATTATCTTTAGGAATAAAGAATATCTATTTAGGCCCAACTCTTCCGGCCTTTATCTCACCCAACGTGCTGCAAATATTAATTGATAAATTTAATATTAAACCCATATCCAAACCCGAGGATGACTTGAATGTTATTTTGGGGTAGCTTAGCAAGAAAATAAAATAATAAAGCAAAAAAGCGCACATTTTAGATAAGTGCGCTTTTTCCTTTCTGATATAAACATTTGCAAAGGTATTATCTGTTTGCTCTGTATTAATCTGCAAAATGAAGGGCTCCGCCTTCTAAGCTTAAAGCAGCTTCATGGATAGATTCGGCCGTAGTAGGATGGGCATGGATGGTTTCCATAATTTGTTCAGCAGTTAAGTTATTTTTAATGGCCAGAGTAATTTCTCCCAGCAAATCAGTGGCATGGGGACCAATAATGGAACCACCTATAATTTTCCCTGATTCTTTTTCTTGAATAAGTTTAACAAAACCTCTAGTTTCTCCATATGTTTGGGCTTTACCATTGGCGGCAAAGGGGAATTTACCAACGTTAATGGCTATATTTGCTTGGTCGGCATACTTTTCGTTTATACCTACTGTAGCTATTTCCGGTTCTGTAAATATGGCGCTGGGAATAACGCTGTAGTCCATAACGCTGTTAATGCCAAGTATATTCTGAACAGCGATTATCCCTTGATGAGAAGCGACATGGGCCAGCTGGATCTTATTTGTAACATCGCCAATGGCATAGATGTGAGGAATATTAGTTAGCATTTTATCATTAACCCTGATACCTTTGCCTTTATCATTTAGTTCAATATTCAGCTCTTCCAGACCAAGT
The DNA here is from genome assembly GCA_018433015.1 of Clostridia bacterium. Taxonomy (GTDB): domain Bacteria; phylum Bacillota; class Peptococcia; order DRI-13; family SV3-B141; genus SV3-B141. Next base: position 7,145 of record JAHDSB010000029.1, read on the forward strand.
TCTTGATAAAAAGGCTCTCTTCCAACTGCCATCAGGACTTTATCAGCAGTGAGATATTTAGTTTCTTCATTTTCATCAAAGGCTACAATACATTGTTGATCTTCGCTCTTAATGATTTCTTTTACACGAGAACCAGTATAAAGTTTAATACCCATATTTGTGGCAATTTTACTTATTTCCTCAATGATGTCTTTATCGCAAGCGGTTAGAATTTCATCCAAATATTCAATGACAGTAACGTCTACACCGAAATTTGCATAGATGAAAGCAAATTCCATACCAATAACTCCGCCGCCTATAATTACCAATTTCTTTGGCAACTCCTCTAACTCTAAGGCTGAGGTACTATCTATCACGTTAGGGATATTACTACCCGGTATAGGGAGTTTTGCGGTTTTTGATCCCGTAGCTATAATAATATTATTTGTAGTAATAGTTGTTTCCTGATTAGCGTTTTTAACAAGCACCGTTTTTTCATCAATTATTTTCCCGGTTCCCTCGATAACTTTTACATTATGTTTTGTTAATAAGTACTTTATGCCTTGGACTAGCTGATTTACAACAGTTGTTTTCCTAGCCATAACTTTTTTCATATCTAGGGATATATTTGTAGCACTACAGCCAAAATGATCTGCATTTTTCAGGTGAGAATATATTTCTGCGGACCGAACCAGGGCTTTTGTAGGTATACAGCCTCGGTTTAAACAAGTCCCACCTACCACATCTTTCTCAATCAAGACAACATCTGCACCTAGCTGGGCAGCTTTAATGGCAGCTACATAACCGCCAGGTCCGCCTCCGATAATGGTAATATTTGTGGTAAGTTCTTTTTTTATTGGTTTGAACATGTTATTAAAGTAGTCCAGGGAGGGAGCTTGTTTTGTTTCGATCTTTTCACCCTCTATAGTCATTAAGAGATCACCGATTTTTACCGTGTCTCCTTCTGCTACATATATATCTTTGATTATACCTTCGCTGTCGGATGTTATGTCCATGCTGCTTTTATTTGCTTCGATACAACATAAAATATCACCCACAGTAACCTTATCCCCGGGTTTAATATTAAGTTCTGTAATTTTAGCTTCTTTAACGTTACCCGCTATCTCTTGTAATTTAAATTCGATGAGCATTAATAATCTCTCCTCCAATTATTAAAGGCAGCTAGGCTGCCTTTATTTTTCTTTATTTACGGAAATCAGGTTCGAATTCATCGACTGCGCTTTTTAATAGAGATACAGTATAAGCCATAGAAGGACCGCCGCCAAAAGCTACAGCAACCATAGCTGCTTCCATAATTTCTTCCCGAGTAGCCCCCGCTTCCAGAGCTTTATAAACGTGAAATACAATACAGTATTCACATCTGTTATAAGCTCCAATAGCAACAGAGATAAGTTCTTTAGTTTTTACATCCAGTTTACCGGGTTTATAAGCTGTACCTAAAAGATTCATGAAGGCTGTGACTTCTTCTCCATTGGTTTTGCCGACTTCCTGTAATCCATTCATAAATTGATTTAATAGTTCTCTGGGGTTTCCTGCCATTATTTATCCCTCCTAAAATTAATTGCTATGCTAATTATTAGTATAGCAATTAATTTATCTGTTTTCAATAATTATTGTTGGTACTTTCACAAACTAAAAAAGACCTGTGACACAGGGGACTATTCAGTCCCTTGTGCCACAGGTCTTTAAACAAAAACTAACTGATATTATCGAGCATTTTTTTCAAGACTTTCGTAAAAATTTCAATTTCTTCTTTACTAATATTTTTACTACATTGGGCGCTCAGTTTCTCACCTTCTACCAGATATTTTTCTCTAGATTTGCTACCTTTAGCAGTTAGCACGAGATTAGTAAATCTTCTATCGCCACTATTTTTAACCCGTTCCACATATCCTTCCTTTTCCATTCTATCGATTAATCTAGCTAGGGTAGAATCTTTAATATTCATTTTTTCCGCTAATTCTTTTTGCGTTATGGATTCCTTTTCCCCAAGAAAATATAGAGCTATCCACTGTACACGAGTGATTCCTAAAGGCTGAAGTCTTTCGTTGAAGGCTTCAGCTATTTTCTTGGCAGTATTATTAGTTATAAAAGCTACACATGTCTCTAAATCAAACATATATCTCAACTCCAGAAAATGAGTTTCTTAATTGGTTATTCTATATAATATCATAAATTTTGTCAGTGTAACTATCAATAATGGACAAGGAGGTAAAATCTTTAACGGGCTGTCACCGTCTGTAGATTTGCATAGGTTTAATAAACTATCAGTGTGGGATAAACAACCTCCACTGATGGATGGTTAATTTTATATACAAAAATTTCTTGTGATCTTAAAGAAAATATATATTGAAAAGATAAGAATATATATTTAGAATAAACATATAAGAATATACTTATGTAAATTAATAAAGTTCTATTTAAAGAGGAGTGTAATCTTAATGAAGCCAAGGGTGGCCTTTGTATGTGTAGGAAATTCTTGTAGAAGCCAGATGGCGGAAGCTTTTGCTAAATACTATGGAGAAAATATAATAGAAGTATATAGTGCCGGGACTAAGCCCGCAGAGCAAGTAAATCCTAATGCAGTTTTAGTCATGGAAGAGAAGGGTATAGACCTTAGTGCACAGTATCCCAAACTCTTGGAAGATATACCTGCACAGGTAGATTTCTTAATTACTATGGGTTGCAACGTTCAGTGTCCCCATTTGCCGTGCAAAATCAGAGAAGATTGGGGGCTGGATGATCCCGTTGGTAAATCCTTAGAAGAATTCAGGAAAACAAGAAACATTATAGAGGAGAAAGTAAAAAGTCTTTTAGAAAATATAGAGTCATAGTTATTTGCATTTTTCAAGGTAATATACCTCTGAAAAAATATAAGAGGAATATTCTTTTTGTTGATAAACATGCTAAAGGCAGGGATATTAGCAAAACAGGGTATTCTTTTTTAATTACAAAAAAATTATTAAAAGCAAAACTTTTTCCGATACTTCATCCGTCTAATAAGTGTAACAGTCAGAAAGGAGGGATAACTTGCTTACACAAGATACTGTTAAAAGAGCTATAGAAGGAGACGAAGACAGTTTTTTAGCACTAATAAATGAAAAGAAAGGTAGTATGTACAGAATTGCCTATAGTTACGTCAAAAATAAACACGATGCTCTCGACATAGTGCAAGAGGCTGTATATAAAGCGTACATTTCTGTGGCAAAACTAAAAAATCCGGAAAACTTTAATACTTGGTTAATAAGGATAGTTATTAACTGTGCAGTAGATTACTTAAGAAAAACAAAAAAGATCATTTATCTTGAGCAGGAGAATCTTGAGAAAGCAGAAGAAAATAAAAATATCGAGCAAAACATGGATTTGCATGCTGCCATAGATAATTTGGATACAAAGCATAAAGCGGTAATAATTTTAAGATATTTTGAAGACATGACTTTGCAAGATATTGCCCAGGTGCTGGAGTGGCCTGTTAATACGGTAAAAACATATTTATATCGAGCACTTAAACAATTAAAAATTAAACTTGAGGAGGTGGAACTTAGTGGTTAATGATAACGAGAAATTAAAGGCGTTAAAAGAGGAGTATGAGAATATTGCATTACCTCCAGAGCTCGATGATTGTATAGAAAAAGCTATGATGAAAGGAAAGATAGAGATGAGTAAAATAGAAATAAAAAGAGTAGACAAGAGAAGTAATAGTTCTTCAAATAAATGGTTAAAAAGATTTAGTGGTGTAGCTGCCGTATTTATTGCTTTTACAATTAGTATTAACACTATCCCTAGTTTTGCCAATACTATGTATGATGTCCCTGGGGTTGGGAAGTTGGTGCAAGTATTACATTTTAATAGGGGTACCGTAGAAGGAGGAACGGTTACAGACGGAACAGATGTGGGCTTTATTTCTTTACAACAAGCTAAAGATGAAGATAAAATCATCATCAATTTCACTAAGGAAGATATGCCTCAAGATTTGGCTAATATGTATAATATCAGTTACAGTGAATCTCCGGATACTATGATATTTACTATCCCAGGAGCACGGCAGTTTTCTGCAGAAAAGGATTTTGCAGCCTTAAAGAAAAGTGAGTTTGTAAAAGATGTCTACAGGATTATGACTATGGACGATTCCATGATTAGATTTGCAGTAAGCTTTACTGGGCCTGTACAATATGAAGTTAAGGAATTTAAGGAACCCGCCCAGTTAGTGGTTTCTTTAAAAGAATCTCCAGACACAGAGAAACAACAAGTTTATTCGGTGCGGAGCATATCCTTACCATATGGAGAAAACTTGGGTTACATGGAAGAAATGTTGTTTAGCCAAGAGGGGTTACGTATTCTGAAGGATCAAGAAGGAACATATTTAGTTGAAGCAGGATACTATGAAACGGAAGAAAAGGCACAAGCAAAATTACAGGAGTTAGTAGAAAATACAGGTCTTAAAGATCAGTTAATTATTGAACAAAGAAGTTCTGATGAGTTGCCCCAATATCTTGAAAAATAATGAAAAGTAGCTAAAAGTAAAGATGCAGCTGGTATTTTGAAAATGCTCTTCTTGTAGTGAAATTAACCTCTTTTGTTGAACGAGTTTATATACTATTCAATGAAAGGGGTTAATTTTATAATAGACAGTTAAAGTGATAAAACTGTTTACTACAAGGAGGGTTTTTTATGAACCAAATTGAACAAAATATCAAAAAAACATAAAGAAAAATTACACCTATTTTTAAAAAATAGAAATTATGATAACATAATAATGTTTAGTACTGTAGTAACAAAATATTAAACAATTTTAGCAAAACACAGAATTCTAATAGGGAATATAATTGAAGGGAGCTAGGAAATATAATGAAGAAACTAGTAGGAGAGAATGTTCTAAATGCCTTTGTAACTTTAACTCCTTATATCAAAGAGTTATTTCCTCAAGATGTATCTTTTGTAGTGGCTGACAAAGAGAAGTTTATCGCTTTTGAACCGGGGGAAGAACTAAATACGGGAGTAACAGTAGGAGAATATTTAAAAGATAGTCCTATTAGTAAAGTAATGAAGGAAGGGAAAAAAAGAGTAGGGTATGTACCTAAAGAAGTATACGGAGTACCTTTTAAATCCTTGGCCTTACCTATTTTCGATGAGAATGATAATCCCATAGGTGCTGTTTCAGCTGCAGTAAGTGTAGAGAATGAAGGGAAAGTAAATGAGATAATTGACCAGTTTGCATCAGCCTTTAATCAGGTAAATGCTAATGTTCAGAACATTTCTTCTGGGGCGCAAAACCTGGCCAAAATAGGTGATAAACTTACTAAAGTAACTCAGGAAACCTATACTAATATAAGAAAAACAGATGAAATAATGCAAATGATAAAGGAAATTGCCGATCAAACTAAATTATTAGGTTTAAATGCCTCCATCGAAGCAGCCAGAGCAGGAGAACATGGGCGAGGTTTTGCGGTAGTTGCGGAAGAGATTAGACGCTTATCGGAACAGAGTAACAACTCGGCAAAACAAGTAAACACTATCCTGCAGGAAATTAAAGATGCTGTAGCAGAAACTAATAAAGAGGTTAATGAAACAAATACTGTTACAGAAGAACAATCTTCTTCTACACAGGAAATTGCAGCTTCTATGGAAGAGTTAGTTGCTCAACTGGAATCACTGCAAGATATAATGAAAACCTTTTAAATTCAAGGACATAGCTTAGAGATATGAGTCAAGGGTTTCCTTAGGAGACCCTTATTTTTTGCCTAACACTTGACAAAAGTAATAACAAATGTGAAATAATAAAAGAGATTAAACTTCTAAGGAGGAAGAAGATGCTCTATAGTGAGAGTGAACTACAGAATTTGGTGGAAGTAGCTCGTATGTATTATGAAGATAATTTGACCCAGGCAGAGATAGCAAAAAAATTAAGAGTATCGCGACCCCTAGTCAGCAAAATGCTAAGTAAGGCGCGAGAACTGGGAATAGTGACTATTGAAATAAAAAACCCTTATACCACAAACAGTGGGTTGCTGGACCAGCTAAGAAAACTCTTTAATATACAAGGCGGGATAATTGTACCGGAATCCAAGACAGAATATTTGACGGAACAGTTGATCATAAATCACACTTTTAATTATCTTAAAGAAATGCTCCCAAAAGCTAAAAATATAGGTTTAGGTTGGGGAAACATGATAGCATCTTTGATAGAAAAAATAGAAAACACAGATGGTCTCCAAAACTTTCACGGCCAAGTTTGTCCCCTGATTGGGAACGCAGCCGTACCCTATAGAGGATTTCATCCTAATGAGATGGTGCGGGTTTTTGCCGAAAGAACGGGATTTAAGCCTAATTATCTCTATGCTCCCGCTTTTCCCACTTCCCAACATGAAAAAGAGCTGTTTATGAACACAGATAATTTCAAGAACATCACAGAAATATGGTCTCAATTAGATACCATATTTATCAGTATAGGAAATTTTCCTTCTGTCCCCGATGAAGCTACAGCTTTGCGTTTTGGCAAAGAATTAACAGAAAAGAAAGCTGTAGGAATGATGATTTCTTATTACTTTGATAAAAATGGCAATTTTATTGAAGGCCAACAGGATTATGCTATTCATATACCTTTAGAAAGCTGGAAAAAAGTAAATACAGTAATAGCAGTATCTTCCAGTACAACTAATATAAATTCCCTTATGGGTGCTTTAAAAACAGGTTATATAACTCATCTAATTACTAATGAAAGAACAGCGGCGGAAATAATCAAATATAAAATATAAAGTACAGCTATCTTTCAGTGAAACAGCTCAGGTAATCCCTGAGTTTTTTTATGGAAATACCAATATTTATAAAAATATAAATATTGGCAAAATAAATTGACATATGTTATTACAAATGTTAGCATTTAAGTATAAACATAGGGAGGTGGGGTGGGTGATCCTACATAAGGAGGAGTGGAAAAGCATCTTTAATTCAGGGTGTGCAGTACTAATAGATCAGGCCGAGATGTTGTCAAAGATAGATGCGGAAATAGGTGACGGCGACCATGGTGTTACCATAAAACGAATTGCAGAGACAATAAAGTCCGCTGTAGATAAGTGGCATGATGATTCTACTTTAAAAAATTTCCTGGAAAACCTTGCAGGGCAAGTTATGGGGGTTGCCGGAGGTTCAGCTAGTCCTCTGTGGGGGAGTTTTTTAGAAGGAATGGCCCAGGCCTTAGAAGATCAGCAAGAGATTGATGAAGAACTCTTTAAAAACCTATTTGCCAAGGGCTTAGAAGCTATGTATGAAATAACTCCTGCTCGTTTAGGTGATAAGACTATGATGGATGCTTTGATCCCCGCTGTAGAGACAATAAAAACATCAGAAATAGATATTAAGGGAATGTTGCAAGCTGCTGCTAAGGCAGCTCAGGAAGGGGCTGATAAAACAGCCCACTATCAAGCTAGATACGGACGTGCGAAAAACTTAAAAGAAAGAAGTATAGGACATAAAGACCCTGGTGCTGTTTCCATGGCTTTGTTTTTTACAGGCCTGTCACAAGGAATCAATAAATTATAAATAAAGCGGGGGGATTATTGTGAAAATGAAAAAATTCATTAATGACCCTAATAATTTAACACAGGAATTACTAGAAGGTTTAGCTCTATCTAATCAGGATATAATTGAGCTAACGGAAAACAATCTTGTGGTGAACAAAAAATTGAAAGTTGCTGAGAGGGTTACGTTGGTGACCTTGGGAGGAACGGGACACGAGCCGGCTTTAAGCGGTTTTGTGGGAGAAGGCATGGTAGACATAAGTGTTCCGGGCGATATTTTTGCTGCTCCGGGACCGCAAAAATGTTTAGAAGCTATCAAAATGGCGGATCGGGGAAAAGGTGTATTGTTTGTTGTACTAAATCACGCGGGAGATATGTTAACAGGTAATATAACGATGAAAGCGGCAGAAAAGGAAGGGCTTAATGTAATAAAAGTTGTGACCCAGGAAGATGTGGCTAATGCTCCGCGGGAAAAAGCTCACGACAGGCGGGGATTGGTGGGGTGCGTTCCTTTATATAAAATAGCAGGAGCAGCTGCGCAAGCAGGGAAATCCTTGCAGGAAGTAGCTGATATTGCCCAACGCTTTGCTGATAATATGGCTACTTTAGCTGTAGCAGCCCGTGGTGCCACCCATCCTGCCACAGGAGATATGATATCTGTTTTGGGTGAAGATGAGATAGAAATCGGCATGGGGCAGCACGGTGAAGGCGGTGGAGGACGCACAAAAATGAAGAGTGCCGATGAGGTGGCAGTACTTATGATTGAGGCTTTGCTCCAAGATTTAAATATAAAATCCGGTGAAAAATTGATGCTAATTATCAATGGGTCAGGATCAACTACTTTAATGGAACAGCTGATAGTGTTTAGAAAAGCTTATAAATATTTGGAGGAAAAAGGAATTGAGGTGGTGGCAAGTGCTGTAAATGAAATTCTGACAGTTCAAGAGGCCGCCGGTTTCCAGATGTTTATAGCTAGAATGGATGATGAATTATTAAAATATTGGCAGGCTCCTTGTAGAACTCCTTATTTTGTTAGATAGAGGTGATGTTAATGGCTGATAAAGAAAGCAATATCAAGGCCAAAGATTACGAAATAGGAGTACCTTTTCAAAGAACCAATTTTTATGTTAAAGGTATGGATCATGTGGATTGGGGGATGAAGAGCCGTTTGGCCAGGATATTCAATCCTAAAAGTGGTAATACGGTGATGTTAGCTTTTGATCACGGTTATATCATGGGGGCCACTTCCGGTTTGGAACGCCTGGACCTAGCTATACCTCCTCTTATTGAAGATGTGGATGTTTTAATGGCCACCCGAGGTGCCTTAAGAGCCGCCATTCCTCCGGATAACAATAAAGCTATAGCCTTGAGATGTACGGCCGGAAGTACGGTTTTAGATGAAGATATGAGTAAGGAAGTTATCGGGGTTGATATAGAAGATGCTATCAGAATGAATGCTGCTTGTATGGCTGTCCAAGTATTTATCGGATCATCCGGCCAGTGTAAGTCCATAGAAAACTTGGTGCACACC